>DASYDW010000018.1 GCA_036499395.1 Pirellulales bacterium | reverse complement strand
GCCACGAGCGGAAACTCCGGCGTGCGCAGCTCGAAGCCTTGCCGAGTCCAGTAATTCGTAAACGCGCCGTACAGATGTTCGAACAGCGAGCCGCACCACTGCGCGTAAGACTTCGAGGTGTTGTAGGCGATTAAATAATGTTTGGTCGTGTGAACATCGAAGCCGGTCGGTAATTCCTTCAGCAGCCGCGCAGCCAACTCGGCGGATGAATACGGCTTGAACTCATTCCCATCCTCGACATGCGAGACAAGCTCTTCCGGGGGCACGGTGTCGAGCGTGCCGTCGGGGGACATTAACAGCAGCCCGCCATCCTCGGCTTTCACCAATACCTGTCCCAGGATCGTCCGCTCGCGATCGTCTTTCCGCGAGACGACTTTATCGAGCCCGAGCACGGGCCCGGCGAAAAACCCTAGCGCAAGGACCGCCGTCATGAGCCGTCCGAAGAACGTCTGCGAAGAGGACAAGTATTCACGCATGCGCGATTGTTGCGATCCAAGAGAGGAGCGTCGGCCGGACGATACCCGGCAACACGGCACTCATTTACTACGTTAGCAGAAGAAACGCCGAAGTGTGGCCGTGCCGCGGCTGATATCCAGTGGCAAACAGCCGTGAAACCGGACCGAGCAGGGGGCAGACTCTACGGATGAGCCGCCGGGCCAGTCAATGTCGTCCAGATAGGGGAAGGGATAGCTAGCAAGCGCGAGAGCGTTGCCTAGGACCCCAAGAATTCCGAGGTTTCGGCAAGGAAACCGCCTCGGCAGTCTGGGAGCTGCGGTCGTCCTTCGCAGACTTTGCTGTTCGCGCCGGAGTCGTCTTGGCTGTTACCGAGGTCGCGTGTATAGTCCGCTTCCCTTTCACCAAGGGGGCGTTCTGCCCCGAGTCCAATCGACGGTCTATTTCGCATGGGCATCCGGCACGGCAAGCACTTGCTAGCGCTAACGCTATGCATCTGGCTCGTCGGCGGCTGCGCGCAGATGCACATGCCGAAACGGCCCACCTGGCTCGGTGGAAAGAAAGAAGAGCCGGGTCCCAAGATCGTGACGCCGCGCGACAAGAT
Organism: Pirellulales bacterium; assembly: GCA_036499395.1. Lineage (NCBI taxonomy): Bacteria > Pseudomonadati > Planctomycetota > Planctomycetia > Pirellulales > Pirellulales bacterium. The sequence continues at coordinate 33,454 of DASYDW010000018.1, read as the reverse complement.
CGAGCAATTGCGCCAGCTCAGCGCTAACGCCAAAAAGATGAGCCCCGAACTTCAACTGCGCATCTCGGAAGAACTCGCGCAGGGAATCGCTCACGAGCAAGACCCGATCCTGCGCGCCCAGGTTCTCCGCACGCTGGGACATTTCCCCACGGAGAAGTCCGCGTCAATGCTCGCCGCCGGCCTGCACGATCACGAGCGCGACGTGCGAATTGCCGCCTGCGAAGGGCTGGGCCGTCACGGCGGTCAACTGGCCGCGACCGAGCTTTCGCACGTCCTCAGCGACGAAGCCGACATGGACGTGCGATTGGCCGCGGCACGAGGTCTCGGCGCAACCAAGGCAACCGCCGCAATGCCGGCGCTCGGCGATGCGCTGGAAGATCAAGATCCGGCCATGCAGCACCGAGCCGTCGCGTCGCTCAAGGAAATCTCGGGCAAGGACCTCGGAACCGACCTAGGGGCCTGGCGCGAATTCGCGAAAACAGGTCAGGCGCCGGAGCAGCCGTCGTTCGCCTCGCGATTCCTCGGCTGGTTCCGTTAGCCGCCGCGTATTCTCGCCCCTCGTTGTGGACGATTTGACGCGACTGACACGGCACTATTCGATCCGCAGCGTATAGCTCAATGCGCCGATCGGTTCGCCGGCCTTCGCTTCCTTGTAATGCTCGTGGCACATCGTGCATTTGGCAAGAACCACCGGCAGCGGCGTGGCGGCGCGTAAGTAACGCTTCCCATCGCGCTCGACAATTTCTTCATGCCAGGCTTTGCCCGCGAGCAATTGCGCAACGGCTTCTTTTTCGAAGGCGTCTTGAGGAGCATTTTTCTCCTCGATGGGCTGTCCGGTCGCGTCCAGCAAGCGCACCTCGTGCCAGCCCTTCTTCTTCATCGCATCGAATAGCGCAATCGCGGCAGTGCCTGCAGGCAGGTCGGAATCGACTTCGACGTAGTGCTCGGTAATTAGCACGACGGCCGTTTTGTACAAATCGTCCAGCATGCGCGTCGTATCCCGCGCGCGCTCGATCGCCGGATCTGTTTTTGCCGGCTCGGACGAACGGGCCTGCATCAGAAAAAACGCACTCGTCGTCACGCCGAAAACGATCAATACGGTTAACGAGCGAAAGTGACGCAACATGATGTTGGTCTCCAGAAGGACGGGTGGGCAAACGAGGCGGGAGCGGCCGCGGACCGCACAGTACACGGGCAGGCAAACGTGGTGAGCTTCAGACACGTGCTCAGCGCAATTCGTAGACCGGAAGATCGGCCAACTGGCCGCCAGGTTTCACGATTTCCGAGAGGCGCACACTGTTGAGATATTCCAGTTGCAAGCGTTCGGCTTCGGCCAGCACTTCTCGCAAGCGACACTGCGGCTGAATGACGCAAACCTTCGGAGTGCCGACGCATTCCAGCAAATGCATCTGCCCCTCGAAGGCCAAAATCACTTCCCCGACGCGAATCTCGTTCGCGTCCCGGGCCATTTCGATACCGCCACCAATGCCGCGAATGCTGCGCACGTACCCCAATCGTGCTAGCCGGTGGACAACCTTCGCCACGTGATGCGGCGAGATGCGATAGAAATCAGCCACCTCGTGGATGTTGGATCGCCCCGGCTTGCCGACCAGGTAAATCAGGGTTCGCAGGGCGTAATCCGTTAAAAGTGCAAGTCGCATAGATAAAGATTCATTAGTGGTGCATGTTTTACTTGTTTTAGAAATAACAAGGTCGGCGTTCCAGGTCAAGTAGTTGGTTCCGCGTGCCAGAATCAGGGCGTGCGGTCTCTTCAAACGGACCTCGGCAACTTCAACTCTGGCTGCCATCGCGTCGATTTATGCCCGCAGCTAGCTGCTTTCGGAAGCTGGCATTTCCGTTGGGTGGTCAAGGCCTGGACGCGGTTCTACCGATACAACACCTACCAACCCCGCGCCGTGAGTCTGCGCTGTGAGCCCGGAAGTGGCGGCATCCGGGAGACTTACGGCCGTCGGGGTGTTCCTGGCCGAATCATGAAATGCCGCGTCTTTGGCCAGGGGAAGCCCGGGCGGACCACTATCCACGATGACCTTGGTTCCCTGAATCGTTCCGCCTGATGGTGCCCAGCCATCTCGCGACTCTCATCTGACCGCGGTCGTTACTCCACGTACGGCAGCTATTCGATATTTATGAAGCGACACAGTCTGTACGCCGTCGGCCTCGTAACATCCATCGTACTTGCCGCTCTCGCGATGTCCGCGATTGGAGTGGCGGCGGGGGTGCGTTCGCGCACGATGTCCGGCAGTGATCCGCAAGGGGTCTACATCAGCCTGGAAGGTAGCGGTCTCGGTTTCGCGCCAGACGACGAAAAAGCGGAATCGAAGGAAAATTCGCCCGCGGCGGAACCGGTGGCCGAAACCACAACGGAACCCGCGAATTGCGAAGACGATACCGACGCTGGCGCGGTGCCGCCAGCAGACGCGCCTTCTCCGGATGATGAACCATCCGCGTCGATCGAACAGCCACAAAGCGAAGCGTTCCGCCGCCACGCCGTACGATTGACACCGCGCATGTCGATGCTGCGCGAGCAAATTCGCGAGACGCTAGGGCATTATCACAACAAGCGACTGAATACGCGCGATCACAATCCCTGGGAAGTGATGCACTCGATCGTGGCCTACGGCGCCAGTTCGAACCTGAATCGTAACGGACCGGACGGTCCGACGGTTAACGCCATTTCCTGGCTGTGCTGGAACGGCGACTGCAAGGGAACTCGAATCCTCGAGGTCACCGAGGGCAAGCTCGCGGCACGCAAAGGGCCGCAGGTGCAAGGGCATCCCGGCCAATTCCTGGCCATTCTGGCTCAGTGGAACATCGCTACCAATTGTCCCATTAAGGTGGGCAACCAGCAGTTCACACTCGAAGATCTGATTCAATCCGAGAAGCTCGGCTGTCAGACCGGTATGGAACTCACCTTCAAGCTAATCGGGCTGAGCTACTACTTGGATATCGATTCGCGCTGGAAGAATTCGACCGGTCAGACCTGGTCGATCGAACGATTGATCCGCGAAGAGCTCTCGCAGCCCATCGTCGGCGCCGCTTGCGGCGGTACCCATCGCCTGATGGGGTTGGCATACGGCGTGCGAAAGCGCGAAATGTCGGGCCGGCCCATGACTGGTGAGTTCCGCCGCGCCCAGAAGTATCTCGAGGATTATCACAACTACGCCTTTACGAAGCTGCAAAATCCCGATGGGTCGTTCAGCACGGAGTGGTTCAAAGGCCCCGGCGCGCGTCCCGACCTCGGCCGTCGTATTCAAACCTCGGGGCACATCCTGGAGTGGCTGTCCTACTCTCTGCCCGAGGACGAATTGCAGTCGCCGCGAACCGTGAAGGCCGTGGAGTACCTGTCGGGCGTCCTTCACGACGGCATGAGCGAGGAGTGGTCCGTCGGTCCTCTGGGCCATGCTTTGCATGCCCTGGCGATCTACGACTCGCGCGTCTTCAAGCCGCTCGACCGTGCCGCGGAAGAAGAGGACAACGTGGCGGGGAACTTCCCCCCCAGTGATCCGGATGTGACCTTCACCGACAACACGCCCCCCGCGCCCCGCAAGGCGGTGACGCGGACCACGCGCCGGGCTCCATCGACGCCGCCATCGCGAGCCAATCGTCCGGCGCCGCCACGGCCCCGCAACTGATTCTTCACACGCCGCTCATAAAGCTCGCCGCGATCACTGGATCGCGGTGCTCTCATTGCCGAAATCGCACACGTCGCGAACAGGATTTAGGCAAATCCTTGCGGTATTGGAAGATGCCGCGGCCAACGGCTCCTGTTGCCCGAGACGGCGAAAACCCGTACATTCTCGGCACTTGCCCCCGTCGCGATCGTGGCGCTGCGGGGCCGCGCTCGTTTCTCCCGATCCCTTCGTGGTATTCGCCTAGCGCATGACCCCCGCACGCCCCAGCGAGGAGTTCCTGATTATCTTTCAGGCGGCGGTGCGCCTGGCCGCTGCCGTGCGAGTGGATGCCATCCTGCTGCTACTCGAAGATCCACTCGACTGGCAACAGCTCAAAGAGCTGAGCGGCGATCAGAAAATCGTGCTGGCGGCGGACAAAGCGTCGGCCGTCGCCGGCTCGGCTCAAGCCGGGTTCGATTCGGTCATCTTGCCTGATGCCTTCGACACGCCGGTGCCCGAGAAGCTGTCGCAAGCCCTCTTGAATGCCGTGGCCGACGATTTGCTGGCCAGCGGAGCGCGGGTCGTAGCGTTGTACGGCGGATTCGAACCGCACTCGATCGACTCGATCAGCTTGATCGATCTCGGCGATCACCTCGGCCGATTGACCGTTCGCGATTTGCGTCAGCTCGAGACGCGCGTGCCGCTCGACACGTTGCAAACCGTGTTGAACCTGGCGGTGGAGATCGGTCGCGAAGGGCGCGAAGGAAAACCGGTCGGCACGTTGTTCGTGGTCGGCGACACCCCCAAGGTGCGTCGCATGAGTCATCCGGCCAGTTTCGATCCGGTCAAAGGCTACAGCCGTCGCGAACGAAATCTAAAGTCGGTGCGCGTGCGCGAGGCCATCAAAGAAATCGCGCAAATGGACGGCGCCATACTCGTCGCGCCGGATGGCACGGTCGAGGCAGCCGCACAATATCTGGACGCCTCGGCGGCCGACGTGACACTGTCGAAGGGGCTCGGCGCCCGGCATTGGGCGGCCGCCGCCATCAGTCGCGCTACCAAGGCCGTGGCAGTCGCCGTAAGCGAGTCGAACGGCACGGTCCGTGTCTTTCAAGACGGCGAGGTCGTATTGCGGATCGAGCCCTTCCGCCGCCCGATGAAGTGGAAGGATCTCGAGCACGAAGGGGGCGCGGATCACTAGGTCCGATCGCCCGCGGCATAGCGGCTACGCATAGCCTGCCGACAATCAGCCGCCGCTCCGTTACCTGCCTGTAAATCGCCCGGCGGGCTTCCACCCAGGCGAGCCCTAATCGCGCCCTCACTGACTCTGGCATTTTTCAACCGACCGCCTTTGCTCTATCAAATTTTGATTTGTCAAAAACATGTATTGCAATGCACAAAACATCAGATATCATGCGGTGAAATCGAATCTCTGGGTCGCCGTAACCGTGGCGGCCGGATTCGATGGGGCTCTCAGCATGGCAAGAGTGCGGACAAAACGCGCACGACCCTCGACGACCGCCGGCTTTTCGCTGGTCGAGCTGCTAGTGATCATTTCGATCATTGGTCTGCTCGTGGGCCTGCTGCTGCCGGCCGTTCAAGCCGCACGCGAGTCGGCGCGCCGCGGTCAGTGCCTGAATAACCTCAAGCAACTGGGGCTTGGCCTGTTGTCGTTCGAGAACGTCAGGGGAGTTTTTCCGCCGGCGTACGTCGGAGATTCGTACGCCAATGGAACGCAGTACGGCATTTCCTACGGCGACGACAATCGAAACGGGCCCACGGGCTTTGCCTGGGGAACATTGACGCTTCCGTTCATCGAGCAGCAAGCACTGTATGACAGTTTCGATTTGAACGTGCCTTGCTGGGCACCAGTGAACGCCGCTTCGGCCACCACGCAACTGCCCGCTTTCCTCTGTCCGTCCGTCACCGGCGGCAGCGACGGGTTCGTTGTCGAGAAAGACTCGGGCGACCTGGTGCATGGCGTCGCGCTCGTGCCACGGATCTTCTTCGCGCACTCGCATTACGTAACGAACGCCGGCGTCTCGCAGCCGTGGGGGCGAACGACGCCCTACTCGTACAACTTCGAAGTTCCGGAACCGATCGTCGAGAACGGCAACAAGCTGGCCAGCCTGAACGGGCCGTTCTATCGCAACGCGCGCACCCGTCCGGCGGACGTGACTGATGGGCTATCGAACACCGTGTTCCTCGGCGAGCACACGTCTTTTTTGAGTAACAAGACGTGGGTCGGCGTCGTGCCAGGCGCCGCAACCTGTCCCCGGCTCGATTTGTTCCCTTGGCCATCGGACTGCAATAGCGCAGGCTGTCTGGTCGGCGCGCACAGCGGTCCCGACCCGCACGATAAGCCGCAAGTGATCATTCACGCGCCGAACAACCCGTTCGGCCATACCGACGAGATGTATTCCGAGCATATTGGCGGCGCCAACGTGAGCCTGGGAGACGGCTCAGCGCGATTCATTCGCGAAGAGATCGATCCCTGGGTCTGGGTGGCGTTGTCGACACGGAACGAAGCGGACGTCGCGAGCGGAGCGTGGTGATGTGCAGGGCAGACGCATTTCCGATTCTCCGCATGGCATGCCTTGTCCTTTCACGGCAGACAAGGCATGCCGCGACGGCGCTTCTTGCTCTGCTATTGCTCGTGATCGCCAGCGGTTGCGCACAGCCACCTCAGTTTGCCCAGGACGAAGACGCATGGCAGACGGCAGACGCCCTGTGGACGGCCATCACGGCCAAGGACACCACGTTGCTCGATCAATGCGCCGCAAAACTAACGGCGCTGCACACGGACGGCAAGCTCTCGCAACCCGCCTTCGAACACTTCGAGCATGTCATTGCTACGGCGCGCGATGGGAACTGGGACAAGGCGCGCAAGACGCTGAAGAAATCGGTCAAAGCCCAGCGCAGAATTGTTCGCGAGTTACGCAACGATTGACGTGCGCGACCCGGCAGTGAATCGAGAGCGGGCACAGCAACCTAGACGAGGCCGGTCAGTCCATCGACTTCGGCCGGTCCATCAATAGCGCCACTTCAAAGCGAGAATTCGGCACCTCGCTGCGCACGACCGACGCAGGACGCATGCGTAACTCGCTCGTCACCTGCCCCCACGTCCAGGATTTCACCTGGTACAAGAAAAGATTCGGCTCGGGCGTTTCCTTGCGCTGAAAACCATACTGCGATTCGAGATATGCGACCAGGCGGCGCGTGTCACCGGTCGTGCCGAAGAACGTAATGCGCGCCACGCGCTGTTTGGGGTTGAAGTAATAGGTCAGCGAGCCCGCCACGTCCGCATCGCTGGTGCCGGTGATCAACGGCACACGGTAACCTTGCAGATCAAGCTCGGCCAGGTCGGCCGATACCCTCGGCCAATTCGATAGGACCCAGTTGGTCGTCACGTCGAACCGCAATACTTCTTCCAAAGAATGGAAGGGGGTGGTCTTTAGCGACGGAGGTTTAGGTGTGGCCGGATCGCCTTTGGCAATCTCGGCCCGGGGTGCTCCTGGTTCCGTAGGGGATGCCTCGGGGGACGCTTTGTCACCGCTTTTCGATGGCATGTATTGCGCGACCAGGCTGTTGAACTTCGCGCTCGTCGAGAGCACGTAAGGCACCACGGTCGTCATCAGAAACAGCGCAATGAACGTTTTGCTGCGGCCGAACATCGTTCCCTCCCGCCCCCGCAATTAGCGACCAACATCGCTTGGCACCGCGACTCATCCAGTGAGTATCGACCGCGACGCTCGCAAAATAGGGCCGTTCGAGCGGCGAATGGCGCGGTTTCGCCAAGGGGCAGAACCGGTTCGCCGTGCGCTTGCGCAATTCCCAATTCAATCGCGCTGGGGGGGCCGCGGAGCCGGCGGAAAACTTTGCGCGTCCGGCACGCTCGCTCCGGCGAGCGCCGCCAAACTTGTCACAGACTGACAAGCTTTCAGGTCTGCGGGATGGCGACCCGCTCGCCTCCCTTCATGGCCGACTGATGGGCACAAATGCCGGTCATCGTCCAATTGGCACTGGTGCCGGCGTCAGGGCGCGGCGGACGGTCTTCAACGATGGCGCTTAGAAACTCGTGCGCCAGATGCGGGTGCGAGCCGCCATGACCGCTCCCTTGAATGAACGACAGGTGCTGCGCCTCGTCCGCGTCGTACACACCCTTGGTCGTGAATTTACGAATCCCCTCAGGCAGCAAGTGCGCGAAGTCGGGCACCGTCACGCGCTCGGGTGTTTCACCCCGGTGCAACACGCATGGCTCGTGCTCGATGCGCGTCCACTCGAAGGTCACCTTGTCACCGTAGACGTCGAAGCTTTCGATGTACTGCCGCGCGGTCTCGAACAGGCTGCGCGTCACTTCGCAGCACAGCGGCGAATCGGCCATGCGGATCGTGGCGGTCTCGACGGCGAAGGGCGAACCATATTTTGCCGTCAGTTGTTCGCTGATCCGGCCTGAGCCGTGACAAACAACGCTTTCGGCCCGCTTGTTCGGCAAATGCAAGCAAGGGCTGACGCAATGCGTGGCGTAATGCATCGGGGGCAGCCCTTCCCAGTAACCAGGCCAGCCGGCCATCTCTTGCTGGTGCGCACCGCGCAAAAACTGAAGCCGCCCCAGCTCGCCGCTCTCGTAGAGTTGCTTGACGTAAAGAAACTCGCGGCTATAGACCACGGTCTCCATCATCATGTAATGCTTGCCGCTTTTGCGCTGTGCCTCGACGATAGCCAGGCATTCTTCGACCGTGGTCCCCATCGGCACCGTGCAGGCCACGTGCTTGCCGGCGCGCAAGCCCGCCAGGCTTTGCGGGGCATGATCGGGGATCGGCGTGTTGATGTGTACGACGTCGACGTCGGGATCGGCCAACACGTCTTCGTATTTCGTATATCGCTTGGCGATGCCAAAATGGTCGCCGATCTGTTTCAGCTTTTTGGGCGAGCGTTGACAGATGGCATGCATCTCGGCGTGCGGATGATTCTGGTAGATCGGGATGAACTCAGCCCCGAATCCCAGACCAATAATCGCCACGCGTACTTTTTTGGGGCTTGCCATGAGTGTGCTGCTCCGCTCGTTCGAATCGGCCTCAAGTTGCAGACGGCGCGCGATGCGTTCCCTGGGAACCGAAAGATAACTGGCGTTGAAAACGTGGGCCCAGATTACAATACGAGTCGTGGCGAAGCAAGAAACCTGCCAACTCCATGCTCCGGCAATTGGCGATGAAAATCACTCGTTATCTGTCACCAGTTGTTGCGTACTTTGCAGTATTGGGCAGCCTCACAGATGCCATTTGCGCACCGCCGCAATGGAAAGCGAATCTCATTGAGAGCCTGCAGACAGAGATGCCAGCGGGCTGGCGGGCTACCCTCGCCAACGGACAAATTCGGATCGACCGTGCCGAACCGGTCCTTGTGTACAACGCTATTGGGTTGCCAGGCTTCTTGGATGATGCGGCACAAGACCGGTACATCCGGTCAATTGCTCGGCGAACGACGTTCGTCATTGAGCTCCAACCGGGCGACCCCATGTCCGACGAGGAGTTTTCCAAGGCCTTCAACGGCAACGATGCAGCAGTCGAGAGAGCTCGTGCCGCAACTGCTGATCCGAAGCTACTGCCTGACCAGGCATTCTGGAAGGCACATCTAGAGTACGGGTACAAAAAGCTGCCGACCTTTCGTTATGAGAACCAATCGGTCTTCATGAATTGCCCGTATCTCGGCGCTCCGTGGAACGTCTGGCCGTCCAAAACAGCAATAGAGTGCCAGGATGTCGTCGACGTAATCGGGCGAAAGTTCAGTCGCTACCGACGCGAAATCGATCGTCAATGACCGAACAACAAAACGCGCCGGACGATTATCGCTGGCTCACGTCCGCGGACGGCGAGGCATGGTTGGCCAAGGCAGGCGTCGATCGACGTTCGACGCTCATCGTGACGGCCGAATTGCGCAGGCAGTTATCCCCCGAACGTACGCACCTGGTGCTGGAACAAGTCGAGCTGCGCCGCCGAGCCCGGCAAAAGTTTTCGGCCGCCGAGGGAATGTTCTTCACGCCCATCGGCTTGGAGCAGGCAACCGACGAGTTCGTCGCGTCGTACAAGGCCAGGCGGTTTCCAACAGGGGCGCCGGTCGCCGACCTTTGTTGCGGCATCGGGGGCGATCTGTTGGCGCTCGCTGCGCGCGGGCCGGTGACGGGCGTCGATCGTGACCCGGCCGTGGCCGTGATCGCCGCAGCGAATGCCAAGGCTGTCTTGCCGCAAGCCACGGTGACGGTCGCAACGACTGACGTCGACAGATTCGATATTCATGAGTTCGCCGCCTGGCATATCGATCCCGATCGCCGCCCCGAAGGGCGGCGCACCACGCGCGTCGACCTGCACGAGCCGGGCCCCGAGGTTATCGATCGGTTGCGCCGCAAATGCGGCGCAGGAAGCATTAAGCTTGCGCCGGCCGCGACGCTGCCCGATGCCTGGCCGGCCGAGGCCGAGCTGGAATGGATCAGTCGTGGCGGCGAGTGCCGGCAACTGGTTTGCTGGTTCGGCTCGCTTGCCCGTGATGTTGGTAGACGTCGAGCCAGCATCATCGATCCGCGCGCCGCGGAAGTGCGCTCGATCACAGGCGCAGGCGACGAGCATCCCCCGAAAGCCGACGCGTTAGGGCAATACCTCTACGAACCGGATGCGGCGGTGCTGGCCGCGGAGCTAACCGCGGACCTGGCCGCGGAGCACGACCTGGCGGCGATCACGTACGGAATCGGCTATCTGACCGGAGATCGCGTGCTCGCCGATCCGGCGCTCGCCGGCTTCGCGATTCACGAGGTATTGCCGCTCGATCGGCGCCGTTTGCGCGCCGTGATGCGCGAGCGCCGCATCGGCCGGTTGGAAATCAAGAAACGCGGTGTCGATATCGATATCGAGAAGCTACGGCAGGAACTAAAACTGTCGGGCGATCACAGCGCAACGTTGGTCCTGTTGCCGCGAGACGGCCATCCGACGGCCATCGTGGCCGAGCGATTATCGTAGGGTACTCTGTGAGCACCGGCGCTACCGAACGGCGTCGAAGCGCAGCGCACCATCTCAATCGCCCACCGCTACTTCTTCTTTTGCCCCTTCTCGATCTTGGCCCACGAGTCCTTCAGCGACACCGTGCGGTTGAAGACCAGCTTATCCGGGTGCGAGTCGATCATGTCGACGCAGAAGTAGCCTTGCCGCTCGAACTGGTAGCGGCTTTCCGGCGCGGCACCTGCGAGTGACGGCTCAACGCGGCACTCGCTCAGTACTTCCAGCGACTTGGGGTTCAAACTGTCGCGATAGTCGCCGCCGGTGGGAACATCGCTGGGGTCGGGCTGCGTAAACAAATGGTCATAAACGCGCACCTCGGCCGGCAGCGAGCGCGAGGCCGAGACCCAATGAATGGTCCCCTTTACCTTGCGGCCGTCAGGCGTATTGCCGCCGCGCGTGGCCGGATCATACGTGCAATGCAGCTCGGTAATTTCACCGGCCGCATCCTTCACAACGCTGGTGCAGGTGACCAGATACGCGTACCGCAAGCGCACTTCGCGTCCGGGGGCCAGGCGGAAGAATTCCTTCGGAGGATCTTCGCGGAAGTCATCGCGCTCGATGTACAGCTCGCGCGTGAAGGGAACCTTGCGCGTGCCGGCCGACGGATCCTCGGGATTGTTGATCGCGTCGAGCTCGTCCACCTGGTCGACAGGATAATTGTCGATCACTACTTTTAGCGGTCGCAGCACGGCCATCACACGCGGTGCATTCCGATTCAGGTCCTCGCGAATGGCGTTCTCCAGCACCTGCACGTCGATCACGCTGTTGAACTTCGCCACGCCAATGCGTTCGCAAAAACTGCGGATCGATGCGGGCGTGTAGCCGCGCCGCCGCAAACCGACCAGCGTCGGCATGCGCGGATCATTCCAACCGCTCACCCGATCTTCTTCCACTAGCTCCAGCAGCTTGCGCTTGCTCATCAGCGTGTACGTCAGATTCAGGCGAGCAAATTCGATCTGTTGCGGGCGGTAGATCGACAGGGTTTCGAGGAACCAATCGTAGAGCGGTCGATGATTCTCGAACTCCAGCGTGCAGATCGAGTGGGTGATCTCTTCGATCGAATCGGACTGACCATGCGTGAAGTCGTACATGGGGTAAATACACCATGAGTCGCCCGTGCGATGATGCGTCGCGTGCAAGATGCGGTACAGCACCGGGTCGCGCATGTTCAAGTTCGGAGACGCCATATCAAGCTTCGCGCGCAGGGTGCGCGAGCCGTCCCGGAATTCGCCCGCCCGCATGCGGCGGAACAGGTCGAGACTTTCGTCGATCGCACGCTCGCGGAAGGGGCTGTTCTTGCCAGGCGAGGTGAGCGTACCGCGGTACTCGCGAATCTGGTCGCCCGTGAGGTCGCAAACGTAGGCCTTGCCGGCCTGAATCAATTGCTCGGCCCAATCGTAGAGTTGGCCGAAGTAGTCCGACGCGTAGAACAGCCGGTCTTCCCAATCGAAGCCGAGCCAGCGGACGCTGTCCTTGATCGAATCGACGTACTCGACGTCTTCCTTGCTGGGATTGGTATCGTCGAAGCGCAGGTTGCACTTGCCGCCGTACCGCGCGGCCAGCCCAAAGTTCAAGCAGATGCTTTTGGCGTGCCCGATATGCAGGTAACCGTTCGGCTCAGGGGGAAAGCGAGTATGGACGCGGCCGCCGTACTTACCGGTGGCGAGATCTGCTTCAACAATCTCTTCGACGAAATTCAGCCGGCGCTCAGGCTCACTGCCGGGTATTGCGGCGTCGGACGTTTCCGGGGTCGAAGGCTTCTTGGCGTTTTCTTTTTTGTCGTGCATGCCGCAATTATCCAAAATTGCCCGGTCTGGCACAGGGGAGTTGGTGCAAACGTCGTCATTCTGCCTTCTTCCGGCTCCCCAGCAAGCTGCCGAAGCGCACGCCATAACCATCGGGATCGGCGACGGTGAAATCGCGCAGGCCGTAGTAGCGGTCGCCGATCGGCGCCACGACACGGGCTTTCATTTCGTTGCATCGCTTCCAGAAAGCGTCGACGTCCGGCACCATCACACGCACATTGGCGGCGGGGAAGTCCGGTACCGGCGGCAGCTTGGCCCGCTGATCGAGAAACAGCTTGTGCCCCTCCCAGGCCAGTTCCGCGAAACCACCTTGCTTGCGCAGCAGCTTGAAGCCGAGCTTCTCGTAGAACGCGACCGACGCTTCGAGATCGCGCACGAAAATCTCGGTCACCAATTGCTCGGTCGGCGCGACGTAATTCTTCGCTCGCGGCGGATCGACCGTATTGCCGAAATCAGGGGCCACCTTTACCTCCAGCGCCTTAACCAGAAATGCATAGCCGTCGGCGGCTTCTTCGATCAGCTTCGCCGTCGGCGTGCCGGCGCCGTGGCCAGCGCTGGTTTCGATGCGAATCAGAATCGGCGCGGGCCCGGCCTGCGCCCCCTGCAAGGTCGCGGCAAATTTAAAGCTGTGCCCTGGCACCACGCGATCGTCGTGGTCAGCCGTCGTGATGAGCGTAGCCGGATACTTCGTGTCAGGCCGGATGTTGTGCAGCGGCGAATAACTGTACAGCGTCGAAAAATCATCGGCATTATCGGCCGAACCGTATTCGCTGACCCAGGCCCAACCGATCGTGAAGCGATGAAACCGCAGCATGTCCATTACACCCACGCCCGGCAGCGTCGCGCCGAATAGCTCGGGACGCTGCGTCAGCGCGGCGCCGACCAGCAGCCCACCATTCGAGCGACCCGAAATGGCTAGCCGTGACGCTTGTGTGTAGCGATTCTCGATCAGCCATTCGGCGGCGGCGATGAAATCGTCAAACACGTTTTGCTTGCGCGATTTCATGCCGGCCTCGTGCCAGGCGCGGCCATACTCGCCACCACCACGCAAATTCGGTTGCGCGTAGATGCCCCCCATTTCCAGCCACACCAAGCGTCCTGGGGAAAACGACGGGGTCAGCGAAATATCAAACCCACCGTAGGCAGACAGGTACGTCGGATTGCTGCCATCTAGCGGCAGGTCCTTGCGCCGAGTAATGAACATGGGCACCCGCGTGCCGTCTTTACTCTTGTAGAAAACCTGCTCGGTCACATAACGATCGGCAGCAAAGTCGACCTTCGGCTGACGAAACACCGTGGTCTTGCCGGACGCAACATCGAAGCGATAAATCGTCGGCGCGGCGAGAAAGCTGGTGAACGAATAGAAAAGCTCCTTGTCGCTCTGCCGCGCCTCGCCAATCGCCACGGTGCCGATTGCCGCCAGCGCGATTTCTCCTCGCGGCGTGCCGGCGGTGTCGAACAATCGAACCTGGCTGCGAGCATCCTTCAGGTAGAGCGCGACGAGCTTCTTGTCCACGAGCGTGACCGATTGCAGCACGTCGGCCTGCTCAGGAATCAATTCTTTCCAGCCGTCGCGGTCCGTTGCCGTAACGTCGGCCGCAACCAGACGGTGGCGCGGAGCGTCGAGATCGGTGCGCAGGAAGAACGTATTCCCCTGGTTGCCGACGAAATCGTACTGCGCGTCGAACCCGGTGATCCACGGAACGACCTGGGCGTCCGGCTTCGTCAGATCGAGATAGAAAAGCTGGTTCTTCCGCTCAGTGCCGCGCCACACGCGGATCACCAGCCAATGGCCGTCGTCGGTGACCAGTCCGTCGAAGCCCCATTCTTTTTCGTCGCGGCGTTCGTAAATCAGTTTGTCTTTGCTCTGCGGCGTGCCGAGCTTGTGAAAGAAGAGCTTTTGAAAATAATTGACGCCGGTTAGCTTGGCTTGCTCATCCGGCTCGTCGTAACGGCTGTAATAGAAACCGCGACCGTCGGCCGCCCACGATGCGGCGGAAAATTTGATCCACTGCAGCCGATCTTCCAAATCGCGACCGGATTCGACGTCGCGAACGCGCCATTCCTGCCAGTCCGATCCGGCGGTCGCCAGGCCGTAGGCGAACAACTTGCCGTCATCGCTAATGGCGCTGCCTGACAGAGCGACCGTGCCATCGGCCGACAGCGTATTCGGATCCAGCAGCACGCGTGGCTCGGCATCGAGCGAGGCAGCAACGTAGATCACGCTTTGATTCTGTAGTCCGTCGTTGCGACTGTAGAAGAAACGACCGCCGCGGGCCGTTGGGATACCGTACTTCTCGTAGTTCCACAGCTTTTCCAGGCGTGCCCGGATCGGCCCGCGCTCAGGGATCGATTTCAAGTAGCCGAACGTCAGTTCGTTCTCGTCCTTGATCCACTCGCGCGTCTCGGCGCTGTCGGTATCCTCGAGCCAGCGAAAGGGATCTGCTACTTGCCGGCCGTGGTAATCGTCGGTCTGATCGCTGCGCCGCGGCGTGGGATAGATGATGCCCGACTCGGACTTGATGGCGATCGTCTTGTCCGGCGATTGCTCAGCGGCCAGGGCTACATCTCCCAATAAGATCGCCCCACTGCCGATTGCCATGCTGACCACAACCGAGAGAAACTTACAGCCGCAATATTGCCGATTCATCGAAGTCCTCAAGGGCTTATTGCGAATCGAGCGGGCGCAGGTTTGGCGCGATTCGCGCGATTTGCTTGGCCATGAACTGATTGACCTGGCTCGTCGTCTTCAGACGCATCGCGCCGGCCAGAATTTCTTCCGCATCTTGGATCGTTAGATGTCGCGTCAGGTCCTTGATCATCGGGATGAAGGCCGGGCTCATGCTGAAACTGCGCAGCCCCATGCCGATCAATAGGACAAATGCCCGTGGCTGTCCGGCCATTTCGCCGCACAACGTAACAGGCTTGCCGGCCCGGTTACAAGCCGCGATCACACCGCTGAGCACCTTCAGCACCGGCGGACTGAGGGGCTGACAAAGGTGGCTCACCTTGGGGTTATCGCGATCGGCGGCCATCAGGTATTGCACCAGATCGTTCGAGCCGATCGATACGAAATCAACCACTTCCAGCATCTGCTCGATCGACACCGCGGCCGCCGGCACCTCGAGCATCAGGCCGATCGGCAGGTCGTGTACGTTGTCCCCCTCGGCGTGCATGGCGCGGCGCACGCGATGCACCATAGCGCGGACGCGCCGCATCTCTTCCAACGTGGTAATCATCGGAAACATGATCCGCACATTGGTCGGCGATTTCGCCGCTTGAAACGCCGAGCGGACAATCGCCCGAATCTGGGTGGTAAAAAACTGCGGATGCTCGAACGACAGCCGAATCGAGCGCCAACCGAGAAAAGGATTCGCTTCGCGGTCGTGTCCCAGGTAGGGAATCGTCTTGTCCCCCCCCAGGTCCAGCGTGCGAATCGTGACACGATGGCCGGGGCTGGCCTCAATGATGGCGCGATAGGCCGCGAGTTGCTCTTCCTCGTCCGGTACGTTGGGATGCGTAAGGAACAAATACTCGGTGCGAAACAGCCCAATGCCCGCGGCCCCCATGGCGGACGCAGCGCGCGCGTCGTCAACGCTATTGACGTTCGCCAGCAATTCGACGTTCGTACCGTCGGCCGTCACAGCCGGCAGGTCCCGATTCTCGGCCAGCACGTCCTTCAGATGAATGAATTCGCGTTGCAGCTTGCGATACGCGCTTTCGGCTTCGGCATCGGGATTGACGATCACGTGGCCTGAGCTACCGTCGACGACCACGGTGTCGCCATTTTTCACAGCCTTCAAAATGCCTTGCACGCCGCTGACAGCCGGCACGCCACGGCTGCGGGCCAGGATCGCCGCGTGGCTCGTCTGTCCCCCAGACTGCGTGACAATGCCTGCCACTTCGCGCTTCCCCAGCGCCACGACTTGCGAAGGCAACAGTTCGCTGGCCACGAGGATCAGAGGACCGTTCCCTTCTTCCGGGTCTTTGGCCAGCACGGGCGACAGATGCCCCGACAGGCGAATGATGACGTCGCGGACGTCGACCAGCCGCTCGCGCAGATACTCGTCGTCCATGCGCGTGAAGAGCGCGGTGTACGCCGCCAGCACATGCTCGAGCGCGGCGGGAGCCGCTTCGCGCTGGTCGACGATCCGTTCGCGCACCTTGGCCGTGAAAGCCGGGTCATGAAGGATCGTCTCGTGCGCACGAAAGACGGCCGCCTGCTCGGCCCCGACCTGGGTGGCCACCTTTTGATGCAAAGCGCGCAAATCCGCGGCCGTCCGCTCGCGCGCCAGCTCGAACCGCCGCAGCTCGGCGAATATCTTGTCCTCGGCCAGACGACGGGTCTTCGGGTTAACGAAGATCTCGTGAATGCAGTACGCTTTCCCGATCACCACGCCCGGCGAGACGCCAATTCCCTTTCGCATGCCAAAATCGTAGCAATCCGCGGGTGTAGGAACAACGACGCACGGCCGGCGCTAGTGCCGGCCGTGCATCAATTTGCGACGTTCGCTGAGAGTGAAAGGCCGCGGTTCAGCCCTTAACTTCGATCTTCCGCTGCTTGGCCGCCTCGGCCTTGGGCAGATGCAGCTTCAAAACGCCGTCGGTGTATTCAGCCGTGATCCGACTACCGTCGATCTGCTCGCCGACTCGGAAAGTTCGCAAAAACTCGCCGACGCCGTATTCACGCAGCAAGTAGTTCGTCTCGCCCGTTTGGCGTGCGGCGACCGGCGCTCGCACGGTCAATTGGCCACCCTCGAACTGAACGTCGATCTGATTGGCCACGGCTCCTGGCACATTAGCAAAAATCAACAATTCGTCGGCCAGTTCCAAAATATCGACGCTCGGCCGAAAAACTCGCGACTCGGGACCGCGCGTGCGGCACCCCTGCTGATTTTGAACGTCTTTTTCAACGGTTGCTTCGCTAGTCATAGATTTATCTCCTCGGGACCGCCATGCGCGGCGCCATTGCAATTCGGAAAGGTTGATACGCTTCTGCGGAACGTTCGAACGAAGGGCGATTACTGTTGCCCGCCGGTCTGAACTTCGATCTTGCGCGGTCGCGCCGAGAGGGCCTTCGGCAGCTTCAACAACAAGACGCCGTCGCGCAACGTCGCCTCGACGCTGTTGGCGTCGACTTCATAGGGCAACCGCAGCGTTCGCGAGAACTCGCCCACGCCGCGCTCGCGTCGGTAGTAGGCCCCTCCATCGGCGGCCGCTGGCGACCGGCGACCACGAATCGTCAGCTCGTCCCCGGTGACCGAGACGTCGACGTCCTCGCTCTTTGTGCCCGGCAGCTCGGCCTCGGCGAAGAGTTGCTCGCCTTCCTCCCAAACGTTGACGGCCGGGAAAACACGCCCCTGCGTCCAGGGAGTCGACGCCCCTTGCGATCCAAAAAAATCACCCATTGCGCGTTCGACTTCACCGCGCAATTGCCAAAATGGATACCTGCTGTGCGCGCGCCAACGAACCATGAAACACCTCCTCGGGAAACGGGATAGGCCGACCGGCCAAAGGGCCGGAACCGGCCATTTGTGACATGCTTTTCTGTCCGGCATCCTGGAAAAGCAAAGTGTGTGCCGGAGAAAGTCTCTCGTATCCTTAGCCACTGCTGCGTAAGGACTTCTGGCGCGACCTTGGACTGCCAGGCCAAAGACAGACTGCCAATTAGGCAGGACAGCCGGCATTCACGGGGAAGTTCCTCGGCCCGATCGGGCTGTTGGCCAGGAAAACCAGGTCAGAAAGGCCGCGGCCGATCGTAATCCGCGGGAGCAGCGGAGTTTGGGCTGGTCGCTCGGCGGCCAGTCCCGATCCGTTGTAACCCGTTGCGCGGAAAAGGGTTTTCTGCGAAATGACGCCGCTTTTTTGCGGTTGTGAGCCGGAAGGAGCTCGCTATATACTACCGAGTCCGAAAACTAACCCCATGTTAGCGCGCGAGCGGTAGGAGACCCCGGCGCGCCGTCTCCGGTGCCTACCCTATGCGCTTTACGCTGATCGATCAAATCATCGACCTGACGCCGGGTGAGAAGATCACGGCTGTCAAGAATCTCTCGCTGGCTGAGGAGTACCTCGCGGACCACTTTCCGGGCTTTCCCGTCATGCCCGGTGTGTTGATGCTCGAGGCCATGACGCAAGCCAGTGCCTGGCTGATCCGGGCCAGCGAAGATTTCGCGCATAGCACCGTCGTGCTGCAGGAAGCACGCAACGTGAAATTCGCCAACTTCTTACAGCCGGGGCAGACACTGACCATCACGGCCGAGATTTTGGACCAGGACGATCGCCGGACCCGCCTCAAGGCGGCAGGGCATGTCGACGGCAGCTTGAACGTTTCGGCGCGATTGGTGTTGGAGCGGTACAACCTGGCCAGCGAGCGGCCGGATCGTGCGGTGGCTGATGATGTAGTGCGGCAGAAGATGCGCGAGCTTTTCTCTCTTTTGTACCAACCCCCTGTCACGGCCTCCTAACAGCCCTCACGTTACCACCGAGTCGCTGCGGCGATTCTTTGTGCGTGAAGGCCGGCTCCTTTCCAGCCAGTATCCCTCCTGCGAGTTACGGTTCACATGCGATTGGCGTCTCGAACAGCCTTGGTTACCGGCGGCAGCCGCGGCATCGGCCGGGCCTGCGTACGGGCGTTGGCGGCCGAGGGGGCCAAAGTCGCATTCGTGTATCACTCGCGGCAGCAAGCCGCTGACGAGCTGGCCAGCGAACTAGTTGGGCAAGGACATGAGGTGCAGGCCCTGCAGGCCGATGTCGCAGACAATGCCCGGGCCGACGCCGTGGTCGCGCAACTGCTCGAAAGCTGGCCGGGAATCGACATCCTTGTCAATTCGGCGGGAGTCATTCGGGACGGTTTGTTCGCCACGATGGACCCGCCACAGTGGCACCAGGTGATCGATACCAACCTCAACGGAACATACAACTACTGCCATGCCGTCGTACGGACGATGATGTCGCAACGACGTGGCAGCATCATCAATATCTCCAGCGTCGCGGCCGAATTTGGCTCGCGCGGACAAGTTAATTACGCCGCTAGCAAAGGGGGGATCGATGGGCTCACTCGCACCCTCGCCAAGGAGCTAGCTGCTCGCAAGGTGCGCGTGAACGCGGTCTCGCCCGGCATGATCGAAACCGACATGAGCGAGGTCGTCCGCGGCCTCGCCGGCGACGACTTGAAGAGCATCATTCCACTCCGCCGGGTGGGACAGCCCGAAGAAATTGCCAAAGTCGTGACATTTCTCGCTAGCGATGACGCTAGCTATATCACCGGACAAATACTGCGAGTCGACGGTGGGCTAAGCCTGGGGAGTTATTGAACGGACGTCGGTTGCACAAAGCACCGCAGAATTTGCCTCGCAACGGATTGATGGCAAACAGAGTCGAGCCGGGCAGCCGATGGATAAGAAGCGAGAAATTAACGAGCAAACAAGAGTTAACAGCGAGTCAAGAAGTGCGGGCCAGAGCGTGGGAAGCGGTGCCAGCACTGCGTCAGATCAAAGGTGAACCGGTCCACGATGTCTGCGAACGTAAACCGCAGGCACCTGCTGGGCTGACCGCGTGGGTCGAACCGACGCGTGCTAGTAGCAGATGGATTTAAGCAAATACTATGCGGCGGCGCGACGGCGAAACGTTCGCCCGGGCCAGGTCGCAGCAATGTGTGGGAGAACGCGAAAATGAGTGACAATGCCGAGCTGTTCAACAAGATCCGGACTGCACTGGTCGACGCCCTGGGCGTGGACGAGGACGAAGTCACACCCGAAGCGACCCTCGTCGGCGACTTAGGCGCCGAGTCGATCGACTTCCTGGACATCGTCTTCCGGCTCGAAAAAGCCTTCGACATCAAGATTCCCCGCGGCGAGCTGTTCCCCGAGGACATCCTCACCAGCACGCAGTACGTGCAGCAGGGCAAGCTCACCGACGAAGGTCTAAGCGAGCTGAAGAAGCGGATGCCGTTCGCCAACCTCGACGAGTTCAGCAAGAACCCGGTCGTGAAGAACTTCGTGAATCAGTTAACGGTGCAGGACATGGTGCGATTCGTGGAGTCGAAGCTCGCCACCACGGCCTAATGTCGGCGACCATCGCCAGGCGCGTGTCAGGAGGTCGCGGAACGCCTGGCGAAGGGGTGCTGTTGGCTCCCTATTGCGAGTGAATGCCATGCGCTGGATTTGGATCGATAAATTCGTCGAGTTCGAAAGCGGGCAACGTGCTCGTGCCATCAAGAACGTCTCGTTGGCCGAGGACCACCTGCACGACCACTTTCCCGGCGCCCCGATGATGCCCAACTCCTTGATCGTCGAGGGGATGGCGCAGACCGGGGGGCTGTTGATCGGCGAGACGTTCGCGTTCACGAAAAAAGTCGTCCTGGCCAAGATCACCAAGGCCGTGTTTCATTTTCCGGCCGTGCCGGGAGACACGCTGACGTATACCGCGGTGCTCGAAGATGTCCGCGACGATGGCGGCATGATTTCCGGCACCAGCCACGTCGGTGATCGCCTGCAGGGCGAGATCGATCTGGTGTTTGCCCACTTGTCTGACGACGGTCGCAAGCGAACATTCTTCGAACCGAAGAATTTCGTGTTCACCCTGAAATTGCTGGGTGTGTTCGACGTGGGCACGGGTCCCAACGGCGAACCCATCCCCGAGCCGCCAGGCCTCGCGCGATTGCGCGAAAGCGAACAACTGGCGGACGTACACGGAACGTAGCGATCGCGTCGCTGAAGGAGCCGCTCGTCATGAGACGCAGAGTTGTAGTCACGGGTATTGGTTGCGTAACCCCCTTGGGTACCGACGTCGACACGCTATGGCAACGGCTGCGCAATGGCGATTCGGGCATCGGCCGGACCACGCTTTTCGACGCCAGTAATTTCCCCACGCAGATCTCGGCCGAGGTGCGCGATTGGGACGTGTCGGCCGTCGGCGAGGATCCCGAGCGCTGGAAGTATCAGGGACGTCACACGCATTTCGCAGTCGGCGCCGCCAAGCAAGCCATCACGGCCTCGGGGCTGCTCGACGCCAATCTTGATCCGGGCCGCTTTGGTGTCTATCTGGGAAGTGGCGAAGGGCAGCAAGACTTCGGTCGCTTCACCCGCATGATGCTCAGCGCCATCGAAGGGGAATCGCTCGACATCTCGAAGTTCACCGAGACCGGGCTGGAAATTCTCAATCCGCTGACCGAGCTCGAGCAAGAACCGAACATGCCGGCCGGCCACCTAGCCAGCCTGTTCGAAGCACACGGCCCGAATCTGAACTGCCTGACCGCCTGCGCGGCCAGCAGCCAGGCCGTGGGCGAGGCTGTCGAGATCATTCGGCGCGGCGAAGCCGACGCCATGCTTTCCGGCGGCACGCACAGCATGATTCATCCGTTCGGCGTGACCGGCTTCAACCTGTTGACGGCCCTCAGCACGCACAATGATGCACCGACCAAGGCCTCGCGGCCGTTCGATTTGAATCGCGATGGTTTCGTGCTAGGCGAAGGGGCCGGAATGCTGGTGCTCGAAGAACTCGAACACGCCCGGCGCCGCGGAGCGCCGATCTTTGGCGAGATCGTCGGCTATGGTTCCACGGCCGACGCTTATCGCATCACCGACACGCATCCTGAAGGGCGTGGCGCAGCCCGCTGCTTGCAGATGGCTCTCGGCGACGCCCAGTTAAACCTGGACGACGTCGACTACATCAACGCCCACGGCACCAGCACAGAAGTCAACGACAAGGTCGAGTCATTGGCCATCAAGCGCGTCTTCGGCGACCAGGCCTACAAGCTGCCGGTTTCGAGCACCAAGAGCATGATGGGGCACCTGATCGCGGCGGCCGGCGCGACGGAACTGATCGTGTGCTTGCTTGCGATTCGCGACAATGTGTTGCCGCCCACGATCAATTACGAAACGCCCGATCCCGAGTGCGATCTGGACTACGTGCCCAACGAATCGCGCGAAGTGCGCTGCGATGTGGCCGCGTCGAACAGCTTCGGCTTCGGCGGCCAGAACATCACGCTGATCGCCTCCCGCTTCACGGACTAACGTGGCCTGTGGTGTCCTACACGGACAGCAGCCCGCGTGCGATGGCGAGCTCAGTACGATACGCCGGTTTTTCTATCCACAAGTGATACGAATTACACGAACGGGAAGAGGGAAGGACGAGACAAGACGCCTTCCCTTGTTCCTATTCGTGTTATTCGTGGTTGCCTCTTCTTGAATCAAGAAGACCGCGGCCGAACCGCGCGGCGCAAAAAAACAGGAGACACTCTGCTGCGCTTCCGCCAGCGGCAGAGTGTCTCCTTCAGGTCCCCCCGACTTGATTTCGTCTCAGGCCCGGATCAGGGTCCGATGCCGCGTGGATTGGTCGCCAAGAAATCGCGCGGACCACGCGTTGTGTAATACGGATAGGCTACGGCGCCCGTCGTTGGACCGGCGAAGGCCGAGCCATCGTCCATGGGGCCGCCCCCCGAAGCACGCGCACAGCCCGGCGAACAATCGCCCCCACCACAGTTACCAGTCGCGCAACCGCCCGGACCACAGGCGCCGCCGCCAGGGTTGTAACCAGGCGCGCAACCACCGGGATAGGGCCCGCATTTGCCGCAGCACGCTGCGCAGCCGCCGTGGCCAAAGATCCGGTCGAACAAGCAGCAGCCGGAACTAGAGCCAACGAGCGCCGCCAGGCTGACGGCTAGCAATAACCTCTTCATGTGCCGAATTTCCTTATTCGCTCGGACGACGGCTCGACGCCCCCGGTTGGCATCAGCCAGTCGATCCTCTCCAGCGATCCGCTAGCAGCGCGGCCGATCGACTCGATCAAGCCCGTCCACTGCAATCCCCCCCGGGAAATCTGCAAGGCAGCACGACGGAGATCGCCGCCAGAGCGCCCCCCCGCGCGGACGTTCCCGCACGGCCAAGGCCGGCAGCCTGAATCCTCTCAATTGTCGCGCCCGCCACGATTTGTCTTGTGGTCGTGGGCCCATAATGCCCGGCGATTGCCAGACTTCAGGACCGTCTACCGGGGTTTATCGGACGGCACGAGCGGCAAAATCGAGCAAATCCGAATTACCGGCAGCCTTGGCCCGGCCTGAAAAGTCGGGGCGAATCCCGGCGTCCTTCGATTGCCGCTGCATCGCCAGGACGGGTCAGCAATGTGCCTCGGCTCTCAAGCTCGGAAACCGGGGATTCTCGCCGCGTATTCCCCGTCGGCGGGCATGGCATACCTTTCTGCCGCTGGCGACGCATGTCTATAATGACCGGGCGGCGTGGTCCCGGGGGGCGGCGCCAGCATCTGGTTACCCGTGGCAAGTGGCGGTCGCGGAGCGAACCAGTAGACGTCGATCATTTCGAATTTCTGCTTCGGTCAAGGAGACTTATGGTGCGCGCAAAGCTGTTCCTCGTCGCAACCCTCTTGGGTGCAACCACTATCGTCGCCGGATGCAGCCACGCTCCGAGCGAAAAGAAATCTGCAAACGTCACCCGCATCGAGCCGGGTGCTGACGCCCAGAAGCGCGCGCAAACCGCTTTGATCAATGCCAAGCCCGGCTCGACCATCGAGTTCGGCGCCGGCAAGTTCGAATTCGATTCGACCCTGTCGCTCGAGGACGTCAGCAACGTCACGATCCGCGGACAAGGGCAGGACAAGACGATCCTCAGCTTCACCAAGCAACAGCAAGGAACCGGCGGCGAAGGGCTGCGCATTACATGCCCCGAGAATGTCGCCATCGAAGATCTGGCCGTCGAAGATTGCAAAGGGGACGCCATCAAGGTGCAAGACACGAAGCGCGTGGCCTTTCGCCGCGTTCGTGCCGAATGGACCGGCGGTGCCAAGGAAACCAACGGCGCATACGGAATATATCCCGTGCTTTGCACCGATGTACTGATCGAAGATTGCATCGCGATCGGCGCTTCGGACGCTGGAGTCTACGTGGGCCAGTCCGAGAACATCATTGTTCGTCGCAACCGCGCCGAGAAGAACGTGGCCGGCATCGAGATCGAAAACTCGGTCAATGCCGACGTCTACGAAAACGTGGCCACCGATAACACGGGCGGCATCCTGGTCTTCTCGCTCCCCGATCTGCCGAAGAAGGAAGGACGCAACTGCCGCGTCTTCAACAACACGGTCGACGGCAACAACCACGACAATTTCGCTCCCAAGGGGAATATCGTCGCCACCGTCCCGCCAGGCACCGGCTTGATGCTAATGGCCAATGACCAGGTTGAATTCTTCGGCAACAAGGTCGAGAACAACAAGAGCACGGGCCTGTTGATCGTCAGCTACCTGATCAATCAAAAGCCGATCAAGGACGAGGGGTACGATCCCTACTGCGAGGGCGTCTACGTCCACGACAATAAGTTCGTCAACAATGGTGAAGCCCCCGCCGGCGACCTGGCCGGCATCCTGGGCAAGATCCTGGGTTCGCCGTTCCCGGACATCATGTTCGACGGTATGCGTGACGAAAAGAAAGTCGTCGACGGCGATCTGCCCGAGGCGATGCGTCTGCGGATTCACAACAACGGCGACGCCGACTTCGTGAATTTCGATGGCGGATCGTTCACGCCGGCCAATGTTCTGTCGAACAAGAAGCCAAATATCGTGCGTGACCTGGCGGCTTACGAAGGCCAATTGTCGGCCCTATCCCCCGTATCGATCGCCGGCGTGAAGTGAGCGCAATCGTGTGCCGATACCTTACTCGTTTCATCGCGCGTCACGGCGCGCGGTCGTTATTGCTATTGATCGCGCTCGCGGCAATCGGGTGCGGCACAGCCGCACCCGGGCCGCAGGCCGGCGCGCCTCCTGAGAAGTTGTCCGAATACGGCCTGTTCACAGGCAACGGCGCCACGCAGGAACCGGTCGAAGGGGTGATCCCCTACGACTTGAACACGCCGCTGTTTTCGGATTACACGTCCAAGTTTCGCTTCGTGCGACTGCCGCAAGGCACGAGCGCGAAGTACAACGCTGAGGACGCCTTCGATTTTCCGGTCGGCACCGTGATCGCGAAAACGTTCGCTTATCCGCGCGATATGCGCCAGCCGGAACTCAGCCGCCGCCTGCTGGAAACGCGCATCCTAAAGCACGAGGCCGATGGCTGGGTGGGCCTGCCGTATCTTTGGAATGACGAGCAAACCGAAGCAACCTTGGACGTCGCCGGCGGCACTCTCGACGTCAGTTGGATCCACACCGACGGCACCGAGCGGAAAAACAACTACATCATCCCGAACGCCAACCAATGCAAAGGGTGCCATAAGCAGGGTGATGCGATGACGCCGATCGGGCCGAAAGCCCGGCAATTGAATCGCGATTTCGCCTACTTTCACGGCGCCGAGAATCAGTTGGCACATTGGACTCGCATCGGCGCACTGACCGGCGCACCGACGCCAGATGCCGCCCCACGACTGGCCGTGTGGGATGATCCGCACAGCGGCACGCTCGATGCCCGGGCCCGCGCCTGGCTGGAAATCAATTGTGCCCATTGCCACAACCCAAAAGGTCCGGCGCGCAATTCCGGGCTTGATCTCACGATCGCGCAAACCAATCCCACGGCTTGGGGCATCATGAAGCCACCGGTCGCAGCGGGACGAGGCTCGGGCCGGCTCGCCTGGGACATTGTGCCGGGCAAGCCAGACGAATCGATTCTTGTATTTCGCACCGGCTCGACCGACGCTGGCATCATGATGCCTGAGCTCGGCAAGCGACTGATTCACGAAGAGGGGTTGGCCTTGGTGCGCGAATGGATCGCCGCCATGCCGCCGGCACCCGCGAATCCGCGCGATGGTGCGGGGGACGATTAGGGGGCAGGTACTATTCTTCAGAACGCGAAGTCAGGCCAAGCGCCCAGCGATTGCGGCGGCAGGTTATCGCGGTTCCGACTCCTCGTGTTATGCTGTGATACATGGTTGCTAGCATCGAATATATCGAAGGAGTGATCGCCACTTACCAGCGGGCGACCAAGGCGAATCTGGCATGCGCCGTCCGCGAGGGCAATGTCATCGTTCTTACGCCGGAAATCGGCGACGACGTGATGATCACGGCCGATCTGCACGGCAATCGGCGCAATTTCAACGCCATCAAGCGGATCGCCGATCTCGAACATAATCCGCGCCGCCATCTGATTCTGCAGGAAGTCTGCCACGGCGGGCCGACCTATCCCACGAACAATGGCGACATGTCGCACGGCATGCTCGAAGACGTCGCCAAGCTCAAGGCGACCTACACCGACCGTGTGCATTTCATTCTGTCGAATCACGAGCTGGCCGAGCTGACCGACTATCCGATTCTCAAGGCTAAGCGGATGCTGAACCTGATGTTCCGCCTGGGCCTGCAAGAAATGTATGGACCGGCGACGGAAAAAGTCCGCGAGGCCTATGTCGAATTCTTGCGCAGTTGTCCGCTAGGAGTTCGCCTGCCCGGCGGCGTATTCGTCTGCCATAGCCTGCCCGAGCAGGTCGAGCTGCGTGGCTTTGACACGGGCGTACTGAAGCGTCCCCTCGAGGCGCTGGATCTGAAAGAGAACGGCGACGTGTTTCGCATGGTGTGGGGGCGTGACTATCGCCCCGAAAACGCCAAGGCCTTTGCCAAAAAGGTAAACGCCACGACGCTGGTTCACGGGCACGAGCCATGCCCCGCCGGCTTCGGCGTGCCGAACGACACGCAGATCATTCTGGACTGCTGCGGCGAAAACGCGACCTATCTGATGGTGCCTCTGAATCGCACCTTCGAGCACGACGAACTGGTCGGCCGCATCACGAAGTTAGCCTGATTGGCAGATTGATCGATCGCTGCTGCTAGCACCCGCTTGCAAGCGGTCTTGGCCCATTTTGGCGCTTCTGCTACAAGTTGCGGCTTGGATTGCCAAGGACGGTCCAGCATCCTTCGCGCGGCGTTCTGCCGCGCTTGATCATACGATTCAATTCGGGTTTGCAGGGGGTTCAAGGATGAACAGCTATCGCAGGGCGCTGCGCCTGACGTTGCGGCATCGCTGGACGTTCGCCGCATCGGTCGCGTGCGCCATTTGCGTGGCCGTGCTGTGGGGCGGAAACATCAGCGTCATTTATCCTTTCATCGCCGTCGCGATGGAGGGTAAGTCCCTGCACGAGTGGGCCGATAAGTCGATCAATCACTCGAACGATCGCATTCAGCAACTCACCACGGACGAGGCCGAGCTGCAGAAGCAGTTGGCCGGAGCCGGCGAGCCCGATCGAAAGGCCCTGAAGACGCTCGGCCGCACCGAGCGCGAGCTCGTGGCCGAGCGGCGCTGGAATGGTGGCATGCAGTGGATACGCGATCGCGTCATCACTCCCTACATGCCGCGTGATGCGTTCAAGACGATCTTGATGATTGCGCTGTTTCTGCTCGCCAGCACGCTCGTGAAATGCTTATTCCTGATCGTTAACGCGATTCTCGTTTCGCGGATGGTGCAACTGGCGATCTTCGACCTTACCAAGACGTTCTACCGTCATACGCTGCGCATGGACCTCGCGCATTTTAATGCCGAGGGAGCCAGCGACCTGATGAGCCGCTTTACGTACGACATGGAATGTCTGGCCAACGGGCTGCGCGAGCTGTTCGGCAAGTTCATCCGCGAGCCGTTGAAGATGGTCGCCTGCCTCGCTGGCGCCGCCTGGATCAGTTGGCAATTGCTGGTCTTGTCGCTGCTCGTTGCGCCGCTAGCTGCGTTGTCGATCGGCGCGCTTTCGAAAGCGCTCAAGCGAGCCAATCGCCGAGCCATGGAAGAGATGTCGCAGATCTACAGCACGCTCGACGAAACGCTGCAAGGCATCAAGGTCGTGAAAGCGTTCACGATGGAACGCCACGAGCGCAACCGCTTCCATCAAATCAGCAAAAAGTACTACAAAAAGTCGATGAAAATCGCCCGCTACGACTCCCTCACTCGACCGCTGGTCGAGATGCTGGGTCTGGCGACGATTGTCGTGGCGCTATTGGCCGGTGCCTACTTGGGAATTAAGCAGGAATGCTTCCTGTTTGGCATCCGCATGAGCGAGCGTCCGCTGGAAATTCAAGACCTGATGGTCTTTTTCGGTTTGTTGGCCGGAGCCAGCGAGCCTGCCCGTAAGCTGTCCGAAGTCTTCAGCCGGCTGCAGCGAGCCAGTGCCGCGGCCGAACGGATCTATCAGCTCATCGATCGCGAGCCGACCGTGTTCGATCCGCCTCAGGCCCGCCCCTTGCCGCGCCACTGTCGCGAATTGGCCTTCGAGGGGATCCAGTTCCATTACTATCCCGCGCAGCCGGTACTGCAGGACATTAATCTGCGGATCGCCTTCGGCGAGACGATCGCGATCGTCGGCCCCAACGGCTGCGGGAAATCGACGCTTGCTAATCTCATCCCGCGGTTTTACGACCCCATCAAGGGAAGCGTGAAGCTCGACGGCGTCGACCTGCGCAACGCCCGATTGACGGATATCCGCTCGCAAATCGGCCTAGTGACGCAAGAGACGCTGCTGTTCGACGATACCGTCTACAACAACATCCGCTACGGCTCGCCTCATGCGACGCGGGCCGAGGTAATGGCCGCGGCCCAGCAGGCGCACGCCCAGTTCATTGAGACCAAGCTCGAGCATGGATACGAAACCGTCGTCGGCCCTCGCGGCAGTATGCTCTCGGGCGGGCAGCGGCAGCGGATCTCCCTGGCGCGGGCCATCCTCCGCGATCCCAGCATATTGATCCTGGACGAAGCCACCAGCCAGATCGACCTCGAGAGCGAGCAGCTCATCCACAAGGTGCTGGAGCAATTCACCCGCAATCGCACGACCGTCATCATCACCCACCGTATGGCCACCTTGGCACTGGCAGATCGAATCGTGGTGATGCAAGGCGGGCGAATTCTCGACGTCGGCGCGCATGATGAACTGATACGGCGCTCGGATCTCTACAGCCGCCTCTACAGCATGCAGTTCAAAGAAGCTGCTTGATCGTGCGCGATAGCGCGGTGCGCTGACGGCGACTCGAATGCCGTAAGAGGCCCATCGCAACGTCGCGCGATCATCAATGGCACGCTGTTTGCTTTAAGGGTAAACCGCGAGGTTTGCTGTATCGCTTTTCCAAGCTCTTGAAGAGGCTCGGGACAGAGCTATAGCAGTACGGGGCCGGTTATGAGAAGAGGCTAGGGGTGCAACGGTAAAGCAGTAATTGTTGGGTGTGCAATTAATAAATGCAGGGTCGCGCAAGCCCTAAATCCAACTTCGGCCGGTAAGCGAGGCACCGGCGACATACTGCTAAATAACGAGTCGAGAACCTACGGTAGGGCAGACGGTTCTCGACTCGTTCCGTTGTTTTAGGGGGTGTGTATCGAAATTGCACAAGTGTTGCGAAACGATACATTTTTGAGCGTTTCGATTTGGGAGTCATCATCGCGAAACTTGCCTTCTGAACCTTTCTCTGCCACGATTTTGAAAAAAAATTTGGCCCTCCCGAGCACGTGACCAGACGAGTTTGCGGGCATAGAATCGAGCGTGTGCGGTGAAGTTCTGCCGCTTACTCCAAAGCCGCTTTCGCCCAATTCTCAGGGCTCACGGGATCGACTTCGTCTTGGCAACGCAATCGCTCGTTTCTTCGCGCGCCGTCTCGGCCGCGATCTGCGTAATTCTTCTGGCCTCGACGGCCATCGCCGCCGAGAAAGCCGTGACGACGGCCCGCAATGCGCCGGCCGCGCCGCAAACCGATCCCGCGGCGAAGCCCGAAGCCACGAGCGCCACGACCGACGCCGAAATCATTGCCGCGATCGATGCGGCCATTCGCCAAGGGTGGAAAGACGCCGGTATCGCTCCTTCTCCGTCGGCGACCGATGGCGAATGGTGCCGCCGTGTCTATCTCGACGTGCTGGGGCGAATTCCCACGGTCGACGAACTGACCAGCTTTACCGCGACCAAGGACAAGCCTGCGACCAAACGCCGGGCCTTGGTCGATAAGCTGCTCGAGTCGGACAAATACTCCGAAGAGTATGCCCGCAATTGGACGGCCATCTGGACCAACCTGCTGATTGGCCGGCCTCCCGCGCAGCGCGATCGCCGCCGGCTGGTAAATCGAGACGGAATGCAGCAGTGGCTGCGTCGTGGGCTCTTGAAGAACAAAAGCTACGACGCCATGGTCTTCGAGCTGGTGAGCGCCACCGGATCGAGCAAGCCGGGCGAAGAGGGGTACAACGGCGCGGTCAACTTCCTGCTCGACAATCTGCAAGAAAACGCTTCCACGGCCACGGCCAAAACGGCCCGCTACTTCCTCGGCCTGCAGGTGCAATGCACGCAATGTCATAACCACCCGTTCAACGATTGGAAGCAGGATCAGTTCTGGGGGATGAACGCCTTCTTCCGCCAGACCAAGGCGCTGCGGACATTCGCCGGTCGGAATCAAGAAGTCGACTACGCGCGACTAGAGAACGAAGACTTCCCCGGCGAAAGCAACAAGAATCCAAAAGACGCCGAGATCTATTTCGAGCTGCGCGACGGCACCACCAGGGTTGCTTACCCAACGTTCGTCGACGGCACGCAGATCAATCACAGCGGCTACGCCGACGAAGTGAATCGCCGCGAGGAACTGGCCAAGCTGATCGTCCGCAGCGAGTACCTGGGCAAGGCCATCGTCAATCGCATGTGGGCCCACTTCCTGGGCTACGGCTTCACGAAGCCGATCGACGATCTCGGGCCGCACAATGCTGCTTCGCATCCCGAGCTGCTGGAAAAGCTCGGTAGTGAGTTCTCGGCCCACGGGCACGACCTGAAGCAACTCATTCGCTGGATCACGCTCTCCGAGGCGTATTCGCTGTCGAGCAAAGTCGGCCCGAAGAACAAGCGCGATGACCCCGCATTGGGCGAGAAACCGCTGTTCAGCCATTTCTACCTGCGGCAGATGCGGGCCGAGGAACTCTACGAGTCGCTGCTCACCGCCACCGAAGCCGACAAGACCAAGGGCAACTTCGAGCAACAGGAAAAGAGCAAGGGGTCCTGGCTCGAGCAGTTCACCATCGCCTTCGGCACCGACGAAGGGGACGACACCACGACCTTCAACGGCACGATTCCGCAAACGTTGATGATGATGAACGGCGATTTGATTCAGAACGCCACGAAGGACGAGCCGGGCAGCTTTCTCTACAAAGTGGCCACGAGTAACATGAAACCGACGGCCAAGATCGACGTGTTGTACATGTCGGCCCTGGCCCGCCGACCATCAGCAATGGAAATGCAAATGGCCAACGCGCTGCTCATGGCGCGCGGCGGCGACGGCATGGCAGCCCTGCAAGACATCTGGTGGGCCGTGCTCAACAGCAACGAATTCATTTTGAATCACTAGTGAATTGCCTGCCGCTCGAATGGCGGCGCAAATCAGGTACCGAGGAAATCGCCATGAATCGCCTCTTCCGCACGCCCGCTGGCATGACGCGACGTCATTTCCTCGAGCATCTGGCGGGCGCGTCGGCCCTGGCCCTGCCGGCGATCAATTTCACAAACTCGCTGGCTGCGAATACCAAAAGCCTGAAGCGGCACCACAAGGCGGCGATCCTGCTGTACATGGGGGGCGGTCCCAGCACGATCGATATCTGGGACATGAAGCCCGGCGCGCCGACCGGCGGCAGCTTCAAACCGATCTCGACGACCGGCGACATGCAAATCTGCGAGCATCTGCCGCTGATGGCCAAGCAGATGAAGCATCTGTCGATCGTTCGCTCGATGAGTACTCGCGAAGCCGATCACACGCGCGGCCGGTATTACATGCACACCGGCTACGTCCCCAATCCCACGATCGAGCATCCCGGCTACGGCTCGGTCGTCAGCCATGAACTGGCAAACCACATCAGTGACTTGCAGATTCCACCGTTCGTCTCCGTCGGTGGCGGAAGCGTCGGCCCTGGCTTCCTGGGGATGACCTACGCCCCGTTCGTCGTTGATTTCAACGGTGACGTGCGCAACGCGGCCACCTCACTGAAAGAGGATCGTCTGGCGCAGCGCATGGAGATGCTGGCCTCGATCGAAAAAGGTTTCATCGGCCAGAACCGCGGCGAAGCGGCCTCGGAGCACGCCAAGGTGCTGGAAAAAACCGTCTCGCTGTTCACTAGTAAGCAAATGGGCGCCTTCAAGATCAATAGCGAGCCTGCCAAGGTGCGCGACGCTTACGGTAGAAACGGCTTCGGCAACGGCTGCCTGATGGCCCGCCGTTTGGTCGAAGAAGGCGTCCCCTTCGTCGAGGTCGATTTCGGCGGCTGGGACATGCACAGCAACGTCTTCACGAATCTCGAACGGCAATTGGCCACGGTCGACAAGGGCATGAGCACACTCATGCAGGAACTCGACGAGCGCGGACTGCTGGACGATACGGTCGTCCTGTGGATGGGCGAATTCGGCCGCACCCCGCGAATCAATGGCACCGCTGGCCGTGACCACTGGGCCCGCAGTTGGAGCGTTGTGGTCGGTGGATCAGGCATCAAGGGAGGCACCACCGTCGGCGCCACCAACGAAGACGGTACCGAAGTCACGACCGATCCCTACAAGTCCGAGGATCTGATGGCCTCGGTTCTGAAAGCATTGGGCGTGTCGCTGGAAACCACCTTCACCAGCAAAAACAACCGCCCCATGAAGATCGCCAACAGCGGCCGCGTAATCAAAGAGCTGTTCGCGTAAGCAGCAGCAAGCGATCAACGCTGATTGCCATTTCCTGGCGTGCGCATTTCGCAGGGCGCCTCCGCGTTTCCGTGGTGAAAAGCTCTTTTTTCCTCTAGAAATTAGGCCAGCGTTTGTGGCATAGTCGTGCTTAGCCGATTTCGGCCTGAGGGCCGATTGTGTTTGTTAACGACGTTCGGCGGCAAAGTGGTCTCGTTCTTGCCCTGTCGCCCGTCCCGAGGACCTGGATCGCGCGATGCATCGATCTCGCGCGGTTTAAAGATCGCAGGACCCGCAAACCGATCCTTCCCTCACCGCGTGCAGGATGGAATCCGCCGAGTGCACGAAAGATTCAATCACTCGGCGCGATCGTTGCCACGCAGCGGCAGTAG
>DASYDW010000017.1 GCA_036499395.1 Pirellulales bacterium | reverse complement strand
CCGATCGATGCGACAAACGGAGCCCTGTTTTGGCAGTGCTGCAAATATCTCGCGTTCGACGAGTTTTCAGTACTTTGCTTGTCGAGGTGAGAATACGTCTCCCAGGACCCTAATCGCCGAACAGGCTTGATCATTGCTCCGCAAAGACAAAGATATTTGCTTATTGATTGATTCGGCAGTGTGCCGCACCTCTTAACGCGCATCGAGGTCGCAACGGAGCAGAATGCGACCGGATGCTGAGCGCCCAGGACACTCGCATCTGAGCGCGCCGCGGCTGGCTCAAATTAGCTGCGTCAATGTGTCTGCCCAGAGCAGTTTGGGCCCGCTTTCTAGCGCGCTCATGAAACATCCGTCGCGGCCCCGGAGAAGAGGTTTAACTGCAAACAGTCTTGCTCATTCGGTCGCCTGACAAAATTGCTATTTTGGTAGACTGCCGTGTCATGGAACCGGGCAGCAAATGTCAGGACCGCTAACGCTTAGTCAAACACTTCGATCGCTTTCTACCAGTCGCATTTTCGCTGGCTGGGACGTCCTTAGTTGCCGGTTTGTCGCCAGCGCTGCAGTCATGGGAACTGGATCCTGAGATGTACCAGCCCAGGCGAGCCGATCGATCTCTCTTCGGAAAAGGTTGCAGCTAGTCTGTGGATTAGTGCTCGATTAGTCGAACGACGCGATTTAACACGGTAATCGATTGACGGAGCGTGTTCGCGAGGTTCAAATCTTCTTGCTGCCGAACAATTTAAGTTAATTTAAGAGACCGACTATTGCGCAGAGGGTAGCGCGTTTCCTCGAGTCAGTCCGGTACACGGTGTCACACACGACTAGTACACAGGCGAAGGCCTTGTAACGAGGAAGTCTTTTGGTAGTCCCTATCCGATGTCCCAATCCGAAGTGTGGCGCGACCTACCGCGTACCCGAAGGAAGCCTGGGGGGCCGCGCTCGTTGCAAGAAGTGCGGGCAAACGTTTACGTTGCAAACAGTGGGCACAGATAGCGCCGAGCAAAAAGTCCAGCCGGTGGCCGCCCCCGCACCGGACAGCTCGGGTGATGAGTCCGCCTCGGCACCTATTCATTCGGTAGCCGCTGCTGCCGCGCCCGTCACCGAAATCGAGGTCGGGCGATCGGACGCCAACATCGAACCGCTTCCCACGATCAAGCCCTACATCATCAAACGCAAGCTTGGCGAAGGGGCGATGGGCAAGGTTTATCTGGCGCTCGATCCGCGTCTGGATCGCGAAGTGGCGATCAAGCTCTTGCCTTCCGACCTGGTCGGCGACGAGCAACGAGTGTTGCGTTTCTTGCGCGAAGCGCGGATGGCTGCTAAGGTTCAGCACGCCAACACGGTCGTCATCTACGAAGTGGACGTCCGCGACGGCCAGGCGTTCCTGGTGATGGAGCTGGTCGACGGTGATTCACTGGACAAATTGTCAGGTCCGGTTTCGTGGCCTGTCGCAACGCAGATGATTCGCGATGCCGCGGCTGGCCTAGCGGCGGCCCATGAGATGTCGGTCATCCACCGCGATGTCAAACCTGCGAATTTGATGCGGACGAAAAAAGGAAATACCAAGGTTGTCGATTTTGGGCTGGCGCGTGCGCTGCAAGGCAACACGCAGTTGACACAGCAGGGAACACTGTTGGGCACGCCCGCCTATATGGCGCCCGAAATGTGGATCGGGCAGGAGGCGGATGCGCGCAGCGATACCTATGCTCTGACGTGTAGTTACTACCAGTTGTTGACCGGCCAACCTCCGTTCGACGCGACCACCATCGCATCACTGGGCTATCAGCATCGCCACGAGCCGTTTCCCGATCCGCGCGAAAGGGTCGCCGATTTGCCCGAGCCGGTTTATCAGATTCTTATCCGCGGATCGAGTAAAGAGCCAGGCGATCGATATCCGAATGCTGGAGCCATGCTTGACGACCTGGCGAGAGCCCTCCCCTCGGCATCTGAGGCGAGTGACGCCGCACGTCGGGCACCGCTCTTTGATCAGGGCTCCGTGCGCGATGTTTTGCCAAATGCGTCCGAAACGGTCGTCGTCGGAATCTCTAGCGCGGCGACCGCCCGCATGGCACCGCCGATGCCGATCGAGGCCACTCCCACGATCGGCCGGTCGCTTGACCCCACGTGGCTCATCGTCGGCGCGGGCGTGCTGGCTATCTGCCTGCTGATGGCCGGCTTCTTTTGGCAGCTCGCCTACGGAACGATGAAGATCGAGTTCATAAGTCGACCCGAAAACATGATGGTCAAGCTCGATGGCGAGGCGATTGACAGCGCAACATTCGACGAACCTATGCGGCTTCAGACCGGCCAGCATTCGCTCGAGGTTACGGCCCCGAATTTCGTACCGATCACGAAGCAATTCGACATCATCGGCGGAAGGCAAGAGCTGGTCACGGTTGATTTGGTGTCGAGCGATAAGAATGTCGCGCCATCATCGCTTGGTGATAAAGTCGCCGCGAGCCGGCTGGCCAACGATAGCGCGCCACCGATTCTGCCCTCGCCGACTGCGGCGGCAGACGAAGCGCCATTGGCCGAGGAACGGTCCTCGGTAAAAGCCGTTCCCGAACAAGGGGCGTCCGCCAAGGAAGAACCGACGGCGGCGACGGAGGAAGCAGCAGGCGCTGCAGCGCGAAACCCAACAGCAACAAAATTGGCCGCAAACGCCAAGAAACCGCCGCCGAGTGCGTCGCCCCCTACCGTGGATACTCCTTCCATGCCAATCGGGCCTCCGCCAATTGTCGACGAAGATTTTTCCCAGGTTATCTCCGCCGGACAAGCGCTCCCCGTTGGCTGGATCGGTGATGGATACGGGGTGGTTGAAGATCGCGATCATCGACCGTGTTTGGAGCTCAATAAAAAGGACGGAGAGCATTTCCTGTCGCTACCGCCGGCTCCCCTGGGAAGTTGTTTTGCTGTCTCCGGGCAGTTCTTGCTCAATGCCGATTCCAGCCGAGGCCAAAAACTCATTCTCGTTTTCGAAGCCGTGCAAGGCGGTAAGCGCGAGCGGGTGGATATTGCCGTGTCGGGAATGACCGAAATCGAAGGATTTCTCCCGCGGCAAGCTATTACGCTTAATCGCGGCGTAATTCATGAGTTCCGGATGGAACGCCGTGGCGACCTACTATCTGTCGAAATCGATGACAAGATTGCCGCTTCGGCACAAGTGAACCCCAAAACCAATTTCGACTCGTTGAAATTGGCTCTTTCGCCGGCAACGGGGCAGATGGCTAAGGCGAAACTGTTCCGGCTTAAGGTGGAGCTGATTGACGACGAGCCGAAGGCTTTTCCCGTGCCGCCATCGCCACAAGAAACGATTGACGAGGACTTCAACGCAGCACTGGCGAACAGGCAAGCGCTACCCAGCGGATGGCTAGGGGATGGCTATTGCGTCATGCCCGACGGTAGCGGCCGGCCCGGCCTGGAGTCGAACATCAAGGATGCCGACCATTTCGTAACACTGCCGCCGCTCGAGTTCCCCGGCGACTTTTATATCGAGGGCGAAGCAGAGCTGAATTCCAAAAGCTCGCGCGATTCGCAAAGCATTATTTTGGTTTTCTACTCGAGCAAGTTTCGCGGCAAGTCGAACCGAATCGAAATCGACGGCCATGGCAAAGTGCTTGTTAACAACGACAATGCCGGCCAGGGGTCGAATTTTCAAACAAAACGCGGAATCCAATTTCGCGTTACACGGTTTGCTAAGTCGTTGCAGGTTCGCCTGGGTGATCAACTGGTCGCCAACCATCCGCTCGATTCGAACATCAGTTACGACACGCTGAGAATAGGCTTGACTAATACAACAGCCGCGCATGGCAGTCGATCGAATAGTCTGAGTTACACGAATCGCACGTCCCCTGCGCGGCTTTGTTCGCTGCGGATCGTGCCTTTGTCGCCGCAGGAAGGACAACAAGGCACCCGGGATCTAGATGTCCGGTTCCCTCAGCTCAAGCTCGAAGGCAAGCCTTTCGACAAGAAGGACATTCAGGCCCAATTTCAGGACAAGTCGAAATCGCCCTCGCCGGCATTCACGTTTTTCGCGGGTCCGAAAAAGAATCCTTACATCGTGCTCGTGGATAAGGAACACGCCCCGTATGGCCTGCTCAGCTGCGATGATCATGGCACCGGGCTCCATGGTCCAGCCTATGTCATCTCCAGAGAGAATAAGTCGAAGATCTTACTGTACTATCAAAACAACGCTCGCAACGGCCCCTTGAAAGTGTGGAACGGTGACGGCGAAATCCTACTCTATTCCGAGTTTCAGAACGGCAAGAAGCGCGGCGTCACGTGCCTATTCCGCAGCGGTTTGCCGCTGATTATCGAGAACTGGAGTCAGGCGGGGCAATCCGAACAGTTTCTTGTCGCCCAGGGCCCGACCGAACCGCAGCTTGTAACGCGCGAAGATCTCGATGAGCAGCAGACGTCGGCGTTCGATTTGGCGTTCATCGCCTTGCACGACATTGAGCAGCAGATCGCCGTGAGCGAGCGCGACAGTCGCGCCCAGATGGTGAAGCTGCGCAAGGAAGCTAGCGAATTGCTGCGCAAGATGGGAGCGAGCGACCGCACTGTCTCAGCCAATGCCCGGAAGACGATCGATACGCAGACCAACGCCCAGCGCGATGCTTGGACCAAGTTTCTGCGCACGCTTCAATAACGTGCCTCTAGTCTCCCACGCGAATTGGCAATCCGCATGTCATTTGGTCCTCAGGGAAATTTTCCGACGACGGCGTGGACGATGATTCACAAGATGCAGGAGCCGGCCAGCGAAGAAACCGTGGCGGCCATGAATCGCTTTGTCAGCGCCTATTGGCGCCCGGTGTATTATTACCTGCGGGCCAGACACGTGCCCGTACACGGAGCGGAAGACCTAGTCCAGGAGTTCTTCCTGCGCTTTCTTTCCAAAAACTGGGTCCAGCCGGCCGATCCTGGCCGCGGACGCTTTCGCGCCTTTTTGCTGACGATTGTCAAACGATTTCTGGCCGATCAAAGTCCACATCGGGCGCCCCGGCAGCGCACCTTTGACGACCACCTGTTATCGATCTCGGCTCTGATTTCGGATGAAGAACGCAGCTTTGATCCGGCCGATTACGATTCGCCCGACGATATTTTCATGACGCAATGGGCTCATGCCGTCGTGAACCATGTGCGTCGCATGCTACAAACATGGTGTGAAGGGCGCGGCCGGCCCGATTGGTACCAGATTTTCTCGGAGGTTCATTTTCCGCCGCCGGGCGTGGCGGCGGCGGCACAGCAGAACCTGGCCGAGCGATTTCGTATTTCGAGGGATCAGATTCGCTATTGCCTCGAAATGACAAGCAACGAGTTTGCTTCGCTCTTGCGCAAAGAAGTGGCCGATCAAGTCGGCTCGCAGGATGAAGTCGACGCTGAGCTTAGCGATTTGCTGCGTCTGCTGGAAGCTTAGCGCCGTGGGCTGCGCCCACGGCCAGTGGTCTGATCGTCTTCTAATGGATATCGCGGCGGCGCAGGATAATCGCGGTGGTTGCGACCAATAGCCCCAGCATGGTAAGTAACGTCGCGAACGACGCCACCGCGCCAGCACGCCGTGACCTCTCAGGGAAAAAAGCCTCGGCCACGTCGATTTCGCGCGCTCTGTCCGCGGGCGCAGCATCCGCGCTCGCACTAGCCTGATCCGCAGCCGACACACCGTCAGCATCCCCCACGGCCGCCCGTGGCGATGGCGGCAATGGTTGCTGCGGAGGACTCCACACGGGGCGCTTGGCCGCTTCGGTGAGCAGTAATCCTTGGAAGGCCCACCGCGACGGCATCAACTGCGCGACGCCGCGAACCACCCTGTTCATCTCATGCAGTGGTTGCAACACCCCCGCCAGGATGATCATCGGCAGTAAGATGAGCGGCAATAGCGCGATGGCCACTTCGGACGTGCGAGCAAGCGCCGACGTAGCAAGCCCTATACCAGTTCCGACGAGAGCGGTCAGAGTCAAGAGCATGAACAACGTCGGCAACGACCCTTTCAGCCCCGCACCCCACCAAACAATGCCCAGCAGTACGGCGCACTGTACGAGACACAATGTCCCCAGCACGAGCAACTTCGCGGCCAGGTAAGCGCCGATGCGCAAGCTGACCATGCGCTCGCGACGATAGATCGGCCATTCTCCCACGATCTCGCGCGCGGCATTTGAGCATCCGAACCAGATCGCCGCTACGGCCAACAGGAACACCGTCGTCGATGTGGCCTTCGAGACCGATTGCCAGGTCGTTGGCAGGACTTCGGCCGTGGCTTGCTTGCCGAATACGAGGACAATCAACAAGGCGATGATGGGCGCCTGAACCATCAAGATCGCCGTGTTCGTCAAATCACGTAGCTTGATGGCCAGCGAGCGCCGCATCAGCGTCCAGCATTGCAAAAGCGCAGGAGGACGCGTTGCGACACTGGTCGCGACAGGCGCGGCCGTGGATCCACGCGGATCGGCGCGCAGGTCGACGAACTGTTGCTTCAGCGAAGAGCGAGCATAATCGGCCGCCCAGTCGGCGGCCTTGCGCTGACCAAGCCCACGGAGCACCGAATCGGGCGAGGCCTCAAGGACCGCGAGCTCGTTGCCTGCCTTGCCGGGATTGAAGAAATGAATGGCATGCGGATGCGCCGGGCCATAGTAGACCAGCCGGCCTGGATCCGCCGTGCCCGTATCCTTACCGACAAGCACTAGGTTATCCAAGAGGCGATAAGCCTCCAGGCTCGGCTGGTGCACGGTCAACAGTATGGTCTTGCCGTCGTCGGCCAGCTCGCGCAGCAACCTCATGACCATCAAAGCGTCTTCCGACGACAGCCCGGAGGTCGGCTCGTCCAAGAACAAAACCGAGGGATCGGTCAGCAACTCCATGGCCAAGTTTACGCGCTTGCGCTGACCCCCACTGATCCCCTTTTTCGCCGCCGTGCCGATCAGTACGTTCTCCGTTCCGTCGAGCCCCAGTTGGTGAATGACGCCGGCAATGCGCTTGTGGATCTCTGCATTCGTGAAATCGCGTGGCAGGCGCAATCGCGCGGAATAGTAAAGAGCCTGACCAACGGTCAGCTCACCGTGCATGATGTCGTCCTGGGGGACGTAACCGACGGCGCCCTGAAACTGCTGATAATTGGCATACAGATCACATCCGTTGAAAAGCACCGAACCGCTGCTGGGCGGCGTGTAACCGTTCAGGACGTTCATGAAGGTTGTCTTACCCGCTCCGCTGGGTCCCATCAGTCCCACGAATTCCGAGGGAAGTACAGTCAGCGAGATTTCTTCGAGCAGCTTTCGCTCTCGTACGGCGACGCTCACCACGCGGCTTTCGATCTTGACGTTGCCGCGATAGTCGCGTTGCTCGAGATTGCCGTCGGCCGTCAGTCGAAAGGTGAAGCTGCCGATGACGATCTCATCGCCCGTCTTGAGCGTCGTCGGCCGGCCGATGCGCTCGCCATTGACGAACGTACCGTTGGTCGAGCCCAGGTCTTCGATCGTAGCGCTACACGCGGCCGGCACCAGTCGCGCATGCCGGCGCGAAACGCGGGGATCGTCCAGGACCTGGTCACAGCCTTCATCGCGGCCAAGGATGATGATCTTACCGGCAGCCGATACGTTTCGATGCGGCGCGTTGCCGAGATCAACTTTGCCGCTGACCAATTTGCTGGCCGGCAACCGGAGCGAACCGAAATAGACGTAGTCATCGAGGCGCAAAGGTGCGCGAGCGACCTTTCGCTCCGGAGCACCGATGGCGGTTCCATTGGCTGACTCGAGGTCCTCGATCCACAGTTGCCCCTCCCTGGTGAAAAGCCGTGCGTGATAGGCCGACACCATCGGAAAATCGAGGACGACGTCATTGTCCGAATTACGCCCGATGCGCACCGCACCCGAGACGAAGCCTACGTCAGGGGGCCAGGGCATGTCGACGGTCCGCCCCAGCGTTATCCGATCGAGCGGCGAGACCTTGGTAATGCCAGAAATGCGCTCGCCGTTGACGAACGTGCCGTTGCTCGATCTCAGGTCCTCGATTTCAAAGCCCGCGCGCGTGCGCGATAAGCGACAATGCACCTTGGACACCGTAGAGCGGTCGACCGGGAGATCGCAGCTCGGATCCTTTCCGATGGTCCAGGTGCGGTCGATCGTCGACCGACGTTGGCCCCCTTCTTCGAGCATCGTGCCCTGCGTCTCGGGGCGCCGCGCTCCGACTGGCCTCCCGCA
Source organism: Pirellulales bacterium (assembly GCA_036499395.1). Classification (NCBI taxonomy): domain Bacteria; kingdom Pseudomonadati; phylum Planctomycetota; class Planctomycetia; order Pirellulales; species Pirellulales bacterium. Next base: position 128,437 of record DASYDW010000017.1, on the reverse strand, counting down.
CGCTTGGCAGCGGTCAGATTCGGGCGCGAGCTTCGCCCCGCAGGCGGCACATGGGTGGGACACGCTGGATCTCCCACAAGAGGCTTTGAACCGCACCGAGGTCGCCATGATAACCACGGAGAATACGCCGCTGCAATCTGCCCGCGCGAAGTGTTCAACGTGACATTCTTTCGCCGAAGAGGAGTCGCCGGAAGCTCATCGCCGTGTTTCCGACCCAACGGAGAATCCACGACCGCTGCAAGTCCGATCTCGCTTCGTTGTCGCCGATAGCTCGCGGCGCGGCTTGCGTTGCTATGGCTCGATTTGCGAGTCGGACTTCCACCACGCCGAGTGAATCACTCTGGTCGTCTAAGAATTCGACGCGATTATAGCGAGGATCGTAACCCCAGACACTAACCGACTGCCTTGTTTCCATAGAATCCGTCTCCCAAATCAGGTGTGTAAATGGCCAACGCGCTGCTAGCCCACCACTGAATTCGGGAACCGTTTCGAAAATGGGGAAAACGCAATTGGAAGCCGGCGATTCGCTGCTCATCAGGGCGATTCTTTCCGAAAAAACAGGTCCGCAACCTGAATAAACGACCCTGCGTATGTTTCTTTCCCCAGAGCTTCAATTTGATACCCCCCCCAAGTGCTTCGGGTTATAATCCGTCTGATCTGCACTTCGCGCGTGCAGGATTTTCGAGCGCTTGATCGAGGCAATGCCGTGGCGGCGACAGTTACCCTCGAAATCCTGTCCGGGCCGATCAAGGGACGGAAATTTTCTTTTGACGCGCACGACACGTTTCTCTTCGGTCGCTGCAAAGACTGTCATGCCCGCCTGCCGCACGACTCGTTGATATCGCGTCATCATTTCCTGCTCGAGGTGAATCCGCCCGACGTGCGAATTCGCGATCTAGGCAGTCGCAACGGAACGTACGTCAATGGCGTGAAAAACGGCGGCCGTGCCGTCCACGAGTCGCGAGAGGAAATCGCCGGTCGCGAATATCGTCACGTCAACCTGAGCGATGGCGATCAAATCAAAGCGGGCACGACGATGATCGAGGTTCGCATTAAGCTACCTCCGATTTGCGAACGTTGCGGCGTGGCTTTGCCGGAATCAGTAGAGGCTTCGCGGGGCCGATCGCGCATCTGCGATCGGTGCATGCAGAGCAAAAGCGAAGCCTTTCCCACCGTCCTCGAGCTGTTCTGCCAATCGTGCGGCAAGAACGTCTCGGGAGAGGCCGGCCTGCGCTGCGGCGGTGACTATGTTTGCCGAGAGTGCCAGGCCGCGGCGCTCGCCGAGCAAGGTGGGCTACGGCGACTGATGCAACAGGCGCTCATGAAGCAGCATCAGTCAGTGACGCTAAGCATCGAGGGCTACGAGATCGGTGAAGAATTAGGGCGCGGCGGAATGGGTGTGGTCTACCGCTCGGTGCGCAAAAGCGACGGCCGGCCGATGGCTGTGAAGATCATGCTTGCCAAGATCGCCGTTGAAGAACAAAAACGGCAGCTCTTCTTGCGAGAAATTGACGTCGCTCGACGACTGTCCCACCCGAATATCGTAAAACTCATCGAACGCGGATCGGTCGGCAGTGCCTTTTATTTTGTGATGGAACACTGCTCGGGCGGGAGCCTCGATCAATGGGTCAAAACGCATGCCGACCGCGTCAGCGTGCCAATTCTCACTCGGCTCTTGATGGCTTGCCTCAGCGGATTGGAATTCGCACACCGGGCCAGTTACGTCCACCGCGATCTGAAACCGCAAAACATCCTTATGGATCAGCAGGATGGAAAATGGAAGCCGCGGATCGCCGACTTTGGTTTGGCCAAGAACTTCGAGAGTGCCGGCATGTCGGGGATGACGATCTCGGGTTCGTTTGGCGGCACGTTTGCTTTCATGCCGCGCGAGCAGATTACAGAGTTCCGCTATGCCCGACCTGTGAGCGATCTTTGGAGCATGGCCGCGACGTTTTACAATCTCATAACGGGCCACTATCCGCTCGATTTTCCTGCGACTTCCGACCCGATGCGGATCATTCTGAATGATGAGCCGATCCCGATCCGCGAGCGTGACTCCACGATTCCAGCCCAAATTGCGGTGGCGCTTGATCGGGCGCTTTTGACCGATATCAGCTTGCGCTTTCAATCGGCCAGCGAAATGCGGCAGGCACTCGCAAGCGCTTTGACAAGGTGACTTCCGAAAACTGCTAAGCTCGATTTGACAAATATGACTGTAATGCATGAAACGCGAGAGCAGATTCCTGAAGCTTGTCAATCGCCTGCGTCTCCCGGGCGGACCAGCCGCCGTTGACGTTTTAGTAGTTACGGTGAGTATCGAAGTGGCGGGATGCTGCTCCTCTCCCATGCCATGGGTGAATTTCCACTCACGTAAGTGGAAAGTCAGTGCCTGACGGGCCGGAGTCCGCAGTTCGGCAAGAACGAGCTCTCCTTCCTCCGGCAATCGCCGCGAGTCTTGTAAATCAAAGCTTCCAAGAACTCGAGCGATGTCTGCAATGCGACACTCGATTCCGGCCGGCTCGTGACGATACCGTCAGCCTCCAGAATGTCATTGCACCTCGCCAAATGCACAAGGACGAACCGACATTGGCCACTTCTGCTTCTCGTAACCCGTGCGAACGGCAGTTGATTCGTGAGAACACGGATGAACCATCGATTTTTTGGAGGCTGTCAGCACTAGGTCATGCATCAGTGACCGCGTGATTTAGTGACCTGCCCCCTTTGGACGAGTCCACGCCTGGAGCGAAAATCCTGGCGCTTGGACGCAATCGAAGGAGGACAGACGATGCCACGAGGGAAGAAAGTTTCAGCGGAGCAGATTATCGGCAAGCTGCGTGAAGCCGAGGTAGAGATTGCCAAGGGTCAATCGATTGGCCAAGTGGCCAAGAAGCTGGGGATCACGGAGCAGACGTACTACCGCCGACGCCAACCATAATCACGGGCCCGAAAATCGGATCCTTCTTCATTCCGCGCATTAGTTCGATGCCGCCGACCTGAACGACCATAGGTTGAACGGTGATCGCTTGAATTATGGCATCAGGAGCCGCCTGCTCCGCAGAACCTGCCGGCCATGGCCGAGAAACAGCAATCCCATAGGCCGACAAGATACTCTTCGCTTGCGACGCGTCCAGCATGTCGGGAGCCGACGATAAGACGTCCTGCAACTCCGTTCGTAGGCTCGCCCGCGCTGGCGGGTAATCCAACGGCACTTCATGTGGCGTTTCATAGAGGATGTCTCTTGTGCGAGCATATCGCACGAGATTGGCAAAACCCGTCACGGCCTCGTTGGGTGTGCGCGCGGTAGCAATCTTATGCTGATCCAATAACTGGATTCCATCCTGTACCGACCGCCCGCCCATCCAGCAAGTCAAGACGGATATGTGGATCTCGCTGGCAGCCGAAATGACCTCCCGTGCGCATTCCATAGGCTCCGTCATAGCTTGAGGCGTAAGGTGGCAGGTGATAGCGCGGCCAGTTTGCAATTCTTCTCCAGTAGCGCGTCGCAAGCCATCACGCCGGGTCCGCCGGCGTTGGTGATGATTGCCAGACGGTCGCCTTTCACGCTCACTCGTCTTTCATCGAGCCATTGAACGTCCGGCGCTCGGGGTGAGCCAACGCTGCCAATGGCAATCGGCCGCAGCGTGAACGACCCGAAATTGCAATAAACCCGGCAAAGGGAGAATGTTTAGTGGACCTTGCCGCTGCGATTCTGGTCTTCGACGGTCTGAGAGCGGGCAACGGTGGCCAACAAGCTGTTCACTTTGACCAGCGCGGAGTCGAGACCGTTTTCTCCTTGCGGAACGGCGCCGATTGCGAACTGCGAAATCACGCCTGGTCGAAACACCAGGCAGTGCGTCGAGCCGCCAAATTGAAAATAGCCCACCTGGTCTCCCTTTCGTAAACGTTGCCCTTCCTTCAGGGGCTGGCCATCGTGATCTGAGAAGACGCAGGACGAGACTTCCCCCATGCCTACCAGAACCAGGCACATTAATCCGATATCGTGGTTGTCTGCCTCGATAAACAGCAGCGCACGCGCCGCCACATGCGCGATATAGCCTTGCGAATTGTTGGGCCCGACCGGATCGAAACCTTCGGAGGCAGCTTCAGAGAAGTACGTCCCTGGCACAACTTCCAGCATCTTGATGGTGCCCGATACGGGACTATGCCAGCGATGATAGTTTTCGGCGCTGAGAAAGGCCTGATAAACCGTGCCCCCTACGAACGGCTGTATGAGGTGGCCGTGGAGCAAGTGTCGCAGTGAATAAGGCTGCGACTTGATCCAGAACGCGTCATGTTCCTTGACGTGGGATCGAAGCGCGTAGGGCGTGGCTTCACACGGACTTGTGATCGCGTGCGGGTCGTCAGGGCACGCGACGGGGCGCCGGCCGGTCTTGAATCGGCGAATGAAAAAATCATTCCAGCTTTTGAATCCCAAAAATGGGGCAGCAGAATCGGTTTCAAACTCGTCCAGGTGTACTGCCTTCCGGGCCTCCGGGCTCAGCCAGCCGGTGGGAGAATCATTGAGAACGTACAGCGAGTCCGCGCTATTGAGAAACGTACCCCAGGCTATCAATACCCTCCGCAGTATCTCGTTGACTTTCGGCGAGGCAAACGCCGCCAGTCCTGCCAGCGTACTCATCGGGAAGTCAAGAATGGCGTTGATAGGGCATCCAACCATCTTGGTGCTATCGAAGGTTGGAGCGGTGGTGAGAATATGATCGATTACGACCAGCATCTGCTGGTAATTTTTCAACTTGATATCGCCACTTCCCTTGGGCGGCTGAAAAGAGGACTGCTCCTGAAACATCTGCGTGAAGTACATGAACATGACCGGATCGCTCTCGATCATGAGCCGAAAGTCCTCGACGACCGGATGAAGTCGCGCTGGCTTCCTCGCCTCGGCCTTGCGGATGGTATCGTCCAACCATTCGCTAAGAGCGTTCCGATCGCGCGGCAGCCATCTTCCTGGACGACCCATCCTTGACGGTTCCCTGGCAGCGTTGTTCCTTGGCGCATTCACGGACGCAATTATCGCTGAGGTCCTTCAAAACGCCAAATGCGTTCCGCTGCATGAGTCGGAGCGTACGTCGTGGCGTTCGCCATTAGATCTTGTGCGACACAGGCGCACTTGCGCGTGCGGATTCGCTCGCTCTGCATCGGGCGGTAGTGAATAAGAGCCAAAAAATGGCCCGAATTGCCGAGATTCCTGCAACCCGTGTATATGGCATGAAAAATGGACTTATATGCGAAGGGAGAGCGATAGGAGGATTCGAAAGAAAGGAAGGGTGCCCCATGCTTGACCGAGTTCTTAACGGATATGTAGGTGCGATGACGTGCGAGCACCGCCACATCGAGCAGCTTGTGCGACGCGTTGAGGCCACCCTCCACGAGGCCAGTACCAACGACCGGCCCGCAGAGGTCATGAAAAGATTGCTGGCCGAAGTCGAAGAGCTCGAATTGTGTCTCACTCGGCACTTTCAACGAGAAGAGGACGGCGGCTTCATGGAAGACGCGATCGCTGCCGCCCCTCGGTTTGCCAAGGAGGCCGAAGGATTGCTCGACGAGCACGATCAGATGCTGACGAAAGCCAGGGAACTTGTGCATGGTGCGCGAGCACAAGCCAGGAGCCCTCGCACCGATTGGGCGGTATTTGTCGGCGAGTTGCGCACCTTGATCAAGCAGCTTTTATCGCACGAGGTGCGCGAAAACAACTTGTTGCATCGCGCCTTCAATTTTGCCGATGGCACATAGGGACTGGCGTGCGGATGGCTCGGCCGATTCAAAATGCTGCCAGCGGACCGCTCTCTAGAAGGTCCATGATTTCTTGCGGTGTCTCGGCATAGTTGAGCAAGGAAAGATGCTCATCCGCAATGACGCCTTCGTCTGCCAAGAATTGAAAATCGATAACGCGTTGCCAGTATTCGCGCCCATACAAGATGATTGGAATCGCCTGCATGCGATTCGTCTGACGCAACGTTAACGCGTCGAATAATTCATCGATGGTGCCGAACCCACCAGGGAAGACAACCAAAGCTAGAGCGCGCAGTAGAAAGTGGAGCTTGCGCAGCGCGAAATAGTGAAACTGAAAGCAGAGCTCTGGCGTAATGTATCGATTGGGAGTTTGTTCGGCGGGAAGTCGGATATTCAGTCCGATCGACTTGGCGTCGGCGTCAAAGGCTCCGCGATTTGCGGCCTCCATGATGCCGGGTCCTCCTCCCGTGACGACGACATAGTGTCGCGGTCCGGTTTCTTGACCCAATGTGGAAATCAAGCGAGAGAATTCGCGCGCGTCGTCGTAGTAAGACGATTTTGCCCACAAACGCTCACAGCGCGTCACGACACGGGCGAGAGCCGGATTAGCTGGATCCGCGGCCATCGCCTGCTGCGCCGCGTGCAAGGCACTCTCCGCCTCGGAGCGTTCGAGAATCTTCGTCCCACCGAATACGACGATTGTCGAGCGGATGTCATGCTCCTCAAGCGCCATCTCCGGCTTGAGCAGTTCGAGTTGCATGCGCACGGAGCGTAACTCGGGTTTCGCGAGCAGAGCCACATCCTGTTCGGCAAGGGTCAGACTGGGGGAGTTGAGGATTGCCTGGTAGTTCGCATCGGCACGGTCGGTCATGATCGAGTTTCCAGTTCGACAGATTCACCCAAGTGCGGCACGTATGAGTTCCATCCCTTTAGCTCGCGCAGCAACCGTGAGAAGGCCATCGCGCTCGCCTTCTCGCCGTGTGTTACAAAGGTACGTCGCGGAGGCGGTAGCGGGCTCAACCAGCGCAACAATTCCTGGCGATCAGCATGGCCGCTGAGGCCTGAATTCTTGACGACGCGTGCCATAACTCGAACGTCGCGGCCATGGATGCGCAGCGTTGTAGCGCCCTCCTCTAGAGCTCGGCCACGGCTGCCGGCGGCCATAAACCCGCCCAAGAGAATCGTGTTTCGCGGGTCGGGTAGCCGTTGCTCGAGATGAAATAGAATTCGCCCGCCGGTCATCATGCCTGACGAAGCAATGATAATCACTGGGCCGACCACGTTATTGATTCGCTTCGATTCGTCGACGGTGCGCGCTAAATGGACATTGGGTCCGCGGAACGCAGAGGCCGTTTGCGTTATCATCCCTTCACTCAGATCGTTCTCGGCGGCATGCGAACAATAAATGTCAGTAGCCTCGGCGGCCATTGGGCTGTCGAGAAAAATGGGGAGCCGCGGCGTTCGCCCCTGCTCGGCCAGGAGCTGCAATAGATAGATGAGCTGTTGTGCGCGTCCGACGGCGAATGCCGCCACCAGTATCACGCCTCCGCGACGCACGGCGTCATTGACGGTGTGCGACAGCTCGTCAAGCATATCGCCTTGCGGATGATCACGATCCCCGTACGTACTTTCGCAGACTAAATAGTCACATGCCGGCGGCGGTGCCGGATCGTGGTAAATAGGAGCGTTATAGCGACCGACGTCGCCAGAGAAAAGAATCGTCGTCGCCGGTGCCGTCTCATTGGTCGCTTCGACTTCGACCATCGCCGAACCAAGCAGATGCCCAGCGTCATGGTAGCGACAGCGAAAGCCGCGTGCGGGCGAGAACCATTCTTTACGCTCTACCGGCCTCATTAGCTGCAGAGATTCTTTGACGTCGATTACGTCGAACAATGGCAGGACGGGATGATGCCTCGAAATCTTCTTGCGATTGGCGTACTCGGCATCCATCTCTTGCAGTTTAGCGGCGTCAAGCAACATGATGCGAGCCAGGTCCCTGGTCGCCGGCGTACAATAGACGGGACCCGCGTAGCCGAACTTTACCAGGCGCGGCAGATACCCGATGTGGTCGATGTGGGCATGCGTAAGGACGATGGCGGCAACGCTCTCTGCGTCAAAGGGGAGCGGGCTCCAGTTTCGCAGACGGAGTTCCTTCAAGCCTTGAAACATTCCGCAGTCGATCAATATCTGCGCGTCGTTGTTCTGCAGAAGATATTTCGAGCCGGTAACGGTTTCGGCCGCGCCGTGAAAGGTAAGTGTGATCATCTTGCTTTGGCTTCTGACTTCGATACGCCTTGATGCATGTCGCCTCGCGGGCCCTTCTTCTTATAGGTCACCAGCAACTTCAGACTTTCGACGATAGTAACCGGCATCAGTGAGACGAAAAGCACCACGGCCCATTGCTGCGGTGAAAGATCAGTTGCGTCAAACAGGCCTTGTATACCCGGTACGGCAACCACGCCGACTTGCAGCACGAGCGATGCGGCGATCGCGATAAACAGATACCGATTGGAAGTGACGCCCAGTTCCGGCAATGTGTATCTTTGACTGCGGCAAGTAAAGGAGAAGAAGAGCTGGGAGAGAGCCAGCACGCAGAAAGCCGCGGTACGTGCAGCCTCCAAGTGCTGGCGAGTTCCGGAGTAGGTAAGTTCGAATACAATAAGGGTAACAGTAGCGATTAACAGCCCTTGCCAAAAGATTTGCAAACCCAGGGCGCGCGTAATCAGCGTTTCGCGTACAGGGCGCGGTGGCCGGTGCATAATGTCGGGGCCGGGCGGTTCGAGTCCGAGCGCTAGCGCTGGCAAGCCGTCGGTGATGAGATTGATCCACAGGATTTGCACCGCCGTGAGCGGACTTGGCCAGCCAAAGACCGCCGCGAAAAACATGAACAGCACTTCTCCCGAGTTGCAGGTCAAGAGGTAGCGGACAAACTTTTGTATGTTGTCATAGATTCCGCGTCCTTCCTCAATGGCATTGACGATCGAGGCAAAGTTGTCGTCCGTCAGGATGATATCCGACGCTTCTTTCGTTACGTCAGTCCCTGACAGGCCCATGGCGATACCAACATGCGCTGCCTTTATGGCGGGCGCGTCGTTGACACCGTCGCCGGTCATCGCGACGACTTCGCCGCGTGCCCGCCAGGCTTTTACGATCGCCAACTTGTGTTCGGCCCGCACGCGGGAAAAGACGGCCAGACGCGGCAATTCGGCCTCCAATTGTGCGTCAGATAGAGCGTCGAGCTCCTGCCCCGTGATTACTCGCTGGCCCGCTTCGATAAGCGCCAACTCTTCGGCGACGGCTTGTGCGGTGGATGGGTGGTCGCCCGTAATCATGATGGATCGAATTCCCGCGCGGCGACAGCGATCAATGGCGCCCCGCGCTTCTTCTCGCACCGGATCGGTCATCCCGACCAGTCCGAGGAATACCAAGCCGCGCTCTTGATAGGTGCCCTCAACCACCTCTGGCGCCTCCCGATAGGCAAAAGCTAGCATTCGCATGGCTCGGGCGGCCAGTTCCGCCTGGTACTTGAGAATTTCCTGGCACCTGCGGGCGTCGAGCGGGACTGCTTCACCGCGGCAGAATTCGCGGTCGCACTTCTCCAATACGACCTCCAAGGCTCCCTTGCAGTAGATGGTCGCGACTTGGCCGTTATCAGTCGCGACGGACATCGCCTTTCGCTGGCTGTCGAAAGGGATTTCATGAACGACGCGCAGATTCGGATCGGCAGTACAGCCTCCCTTGGCGGCCAAGACCAATAGGGCGCCTTCGGTCGGGTCGCCGACGATCTTCCATTCGCCGGCCGTTGACACCAGCCGCGCGTTGTTGCAATACAAGGCGCAAGTCAGTAACTGCCGAAGATCGATGGCCATTATCGCGTCGCACGGCACGTGATCGGCGGACTCTTTGCCATCGGTTGGCCCAGCGAGCGCCTCCACGAGGCTGGTGGCTGAAACAACTTGTCCGACTGGCGCATAGCCCACACCCGTTACGCGATAAATCTGGTCTCCGGCGACTACAACGCGCGCCGTCATCTCGTTGCGCGTTAGTGTGCCGGTTTTGTCCGCGCAAATGACCGTCACGGATCCAAGCGTCTCGACACTGGCTAGCTTGCGGACCAATGCATGGCACTTGGCCATGCGCTGCAGCCCGATCGCCAATACCAGAGTGACGACCGCCGGCAGTCCTTCGGGGACGGCGGCGACCGCCAGGCTTATGGCGAGCAGCGCTACTTCAAGCGGATCGCCCCCGCGCGCCAATTGAAGAGTAAAGATGACGGCTACAATCGCCAGGCACGTCACCACAAGGAGCTGACCTAGTTCCTTGAGCCTGCGCTGCAATGGGGTAAGTTCAGGCTCGCTGGTGGCGAGCATACGGGCTATGTGGCCCAGTTCGGTATGCATGCCGGTCGCCGTGACCACAGCGCTAGCTTTTCCGGCGGCGAGCTCTGTTCCCATGAAGACCATGTTGCGGCACTCGGCGAGCGGCGTCTCCGTCGGAAGCACGATATCCGCAGATTTGGCGACTGGCTTAGACTCACCTGTTAGCGCCGCTTCCTGCGCGCGCACGCCAAAGGTCCGCAGCAGGCGGGCATCGGCTGGCACCTGGTCGCCGGCCTCAAGCTCAATAAGGTCGCCGGGTACGAGCGTTCGCGCAGCGATTTGTTGCACGCGCCCCTCGCGCACGACCTTACATAGGGGAACCGTCAGTTTGCGCAGCGCCGCCATGGCGCGTTCGGCTTTTTGCTCCTGAAAGAAACCAAGCACTCCGTTGAGTACGACAATGGCGAGGATTGCGACGGCATCTATCCACTCGCCCATCAGCCCCGAAATGATCGCCGCGGCGATGAGGATTCCGACTACGAGTTCTGAAAATTGCGTAAGCAGTTTGCGCCAGACAGGCACGGCGGGGCGCTCGATGAGCGCATTTGGACCAATCGACTGCAGGCGCGCAGCGGCCTCAGACAACGCCAGGCCGTGTTCGTGCGACAAGAGACTTTTGACGTCTTGCACGGCGATTCGACGATAGATGTCCGAATCCGCATCGGAAAGGGCAGCAGACGAGGTCGAGGCCGGCGGCTTATTCGTTGCGGTGTCCATGGCGGCGGCGATGGTGATCCGAGGAAGCGCGCCACAAGCTAGTGATCGGACATTGCGTGATCATCACGCGCAAAAACGGTCGGCAGAATCACGGCTTCGCCTGCATATGAACGACCAGCACCGAACAGCGCGCGAATTGCAATATGGCCTCAGCAGTGCTACCCAAGAAGAACCGCTCGACAGACCCCAAATCGCGCGTTCCGACAATCACTAGATCAGCAGCCTCCTGGTTGGCCATCTGTAGAACGGTGTTAGCGACATTACCCTCGCAGAGAATCGGTAGATTCCCGAACGGTTGTGGCAACTCGGATGTGAAAGCGGCCATTTCATTGAATCTGCGCTGCTTATCAGTATCGTACTCCTCGCTGAAGCGGCGCGCGAACTCCTTATCGTGCCCAACCCGATCGGTAAACCAGGCGGGCACCTCCATGGACTGCAGAGGGTCGACCACGTGAATTACGGACCCGTTGGTCCCCTTTGGCCATGCCAGCTTTTGCAGGAAGTCGATCGGGCCATGCACTGCCGGTGGCTCGTCAACCGCCCACAGTACGCGATAGGGGGCTCGGTTCTCGCGTACATTTATTGGCCGAGCGACGAGCACCGGTCGCGTCGAGTGACGTAGAAGAGCGCGAGTCACGCTTCCGAGCAATAGACGCGCAGCGCCAAGACCGTCGGCTCCTACCGCAACGAAATCGGCGTTAACCTGCTCGGCCGCCAGAAGCAATCCGCGACGCGGGCCTTGGGTTCCCACGATTGTTGAAATGTTGCTCCGCAGTCCATCCGGAATGCGTTTTAGCGCTTCCTCGAAAACGGCCTTAGCCAAGCTGTCACGCGCCTTATCCGCGATTGCTTGTGATGTGTGAGTGCCGCTGAAGTGCAGCTTGGGCGGCGCGTAATAGAGTACAATTTCGCTTTTCCCCGGCAATAGTTCGGCCGTCTGTTGGACAGCCGCCCACGCGCCGTCCGAACCATCTACTCCTACGAGCGCCTTCATCCTGATATTCTCCTGATAGATAAACAAACCGCTACGCCGTCGCGGTCTTTTGTGGGACCGCAACTGTTCCCTTCAACGTCAGAACTGGGCAATGAGCGCGGCGCACGACCGCTTCGGCGATGCTTCCCATCAGCACGCGCCCCAACCCTGTCCGGCCGTGCGTGCTCATAACAATCAGGTCGACGGTGTCGTCTTTGGCCACTCGTACGATCTCGCGCGCTGGGTCACCTTTCAAGAGGCGATACTCGTGATCTACGGGCGGATTGCGCGGAACGACGTTGTGCAACATCCGCAATAGTTCATCCGTATCCGGTTCGGGTATGCCGTAATACATCTCGCCGGCGCCGTAGGCAGCGGGTAACTCAGCGATATGTACGATGAGCAGTTTCGCACCGTTCTCTTTTGCCAAGGTCGCCGCATAATCAAGGGCTTGATCGGCAATCGTCGAGAAGTCTGTCGGAAAGAGGATCTTTTTTACATGCATTTCAGTTCCTTCCGTTTTGGAGAGAATCATTTCACCGCAGAGGCGGTTGGCGGAGGCGACAACGCGTAACGAAAGATCGCGGCCAGCGGTGCGCCGGTCTTTATCTTTTGCCACGGAACTGCAAACACGCCCCCCCCATGTAGCAGTACTTCGGCACACGCGCGATCGAGCAAGTCCTCGGTGCCCGGCCGCTGCTCGTGATCGACATGAATTTTGCCGTGTTCGCTGTCGAAGGTGCCCCACAATGGGCCTGACTGGCGAACGAGAAGCGATTTCACCTGCCCGGCCGCGGCGGCCGGCAGAATCACGTGCACCTCGTCACTTACTTCGCAACTGCCTAGTCCGTTTTCAAACGATCGCACGACCTCGGCCTGCTTATGCTCCCATAGTCGGTGTAATAAACGCTCGGCCTGGCGGTATAGCTCTTCGGCCGTCAGGCGATCTGGATTCTCGGCAATGTGCTCGTCGAGCAATTGAGGGTGGCGCGTGACACTCGCAAAGAGTGGATAGAGGTAGTCGACGCCGGTGAACAACAGAGGACCCGTGTCACCGCGCAGATGTGCTTGCAAGGCCCGGTCGACCTCGCGAAAGAACTTGATGATGTTCGTCTTTCGGTGATCGGCTAGACCTCCCTGTCCATGAAAAGCGGCATCCTGCTTCACGGAGGTTCCCGCCTTGGCCGTGTGGGACTGTTGGGTTCCGTCGCGCGAGCCCGTATCAATAACTTCCGCGAGCGCAATTGGCATATCGGGAACTTGTTCTTCGGTCAAACCGTGCATGTCGCCACGAAAAAGTCTGGCTCTATTCTGGCTGATTCCCAGTAGCCAAAAAGGTCGATTCCGCTGAACTAGCGCGATGAGGGGACGAATATACGGACGCGGCCCGACCCAGGCCACGTCTTCGACCTCGACCGGCAACCGCTCGATTCGGCAACCTTCTGGCGACGCGAAGATCGCCAATCCTCGGCAACCGCGAACAGATGCGAGGTTATCTTCAACAAGGCTTGAAATCGGAGATACGAGCGCTCTTGCGTCCGTTGGACGCATGCCTGAGCGAACCAGTGCGTTTTCGCACTCGCGTAGCCGATCCTTAAGGCGGATGGTGGCCGCGTCAGTTGCTTCATTCGTGACGCCCACTGTCTCATAAAGCGAGACCCAGGGCCCGGACCTTGTGCCAGCCAGCGCGGCCAACTCTTTTTGCGATAAGGGGTTCATAATCGATTCCTCGGCAAAGGCCGATTCTCTATGACGATTGGAACTTTTAATTCGTCGCGAACTTGGAATACGCCATCGATTTGTCGTGCGAGGGTTATGGCCATTTGTTTCAGGTAAAAGCTCGACACTCGTCCCGTGAGCTTGAGCACCCCCTCGCAGAAGTCACAGTGCACTTCGCGCAGTTCCGGATAGGAGGAATTCGCGAATCGCCGTCGCGCACTCGCGTCGACGATCGCGTCTGTATCCACATAAAATCTACGGAGGTTGCAATGTGGCGGACCAGCGCCACACTGCTTCCTACCGGCCGGTTCCAGCGCCCGAACACCTATTTTGTCTCCGCTGGTCGCCCGGTTCACAGCTGTTTCCCCCACAAGATCCTTGACGATTGAGAAGATCCCACCTGTTGCCCCCGCCGTTAGGCATGCACCTTGATTTTGCAAGCCTTGGCAACCTCGGTCTTAGGCATCTTGATTGTCAGGACACCGTTCTTGTATTGGGCGTCGACCTTCGCTTCGTCGACACAGCAAGGCAATGTGACCGTGCGGGAAAAGGTTCCCTGATGGCGCTCGACCCGATGACAGGTCTTGCCTTTTTCCTCTTTTTCTTCCTTGCGGCTGCCGCTGACGGTCAAAAAGTTATCCGTCACTTGAATATCAATTTCCTCTGGCTTGGCTCCGGGCAGGTCCATCTTTACTTCGATGGCCCCCTCGGTTTCGGTCAGGTCGAGCGACGGTACCATCGTGCCGCGTGGCCAGAATTCATTGGCCTCGCCCAATACGCGCGACGTGAGCTCTCCAAGCTCTTCCTGCAGGACAGCAAACGGTTGCAACCAATTGCGGCGGGCTTGCGGGCGTCGCGATGTCAGAACGGTTGTCATGGTCAGTGCTCCTAAAAAATGATCCGTGGTCTTACCTACAGCCCCTTCACCCATTTCTGACCGTGGTTAAGGCACCTCGCGTGCCATTGCGCCTTGCCACTAAAAAAATGCGGGTTGCGGCGGTAAACTCCCGTCGTAATGCGGGTTTCTAACGATTTCAAATAGCTAGGCTAGCCAACAATGGACAATTGTTCTTACTTGCAGTCGTGCCGTATTCGCACACCCGCTCGGAAGAAATAGACGCGGGTCAGCACGATGTCGAGAGCACCCAGCTATGCGAGTAGGCCTTTTTGCTGTATTCGCTGAGTTTCGCGAGTAGCAGACTGGCAGTTGAACGGTAAGCGGATACGATGCTGGGCTGATGTGCGTGGGGGCACACCTGTGCGGGAGCCATGGGAAGTCGGCCGCACGTTTGCGTAAAGAGGCTAGAAACTCGGGGAAGGTGCCTCATGGCCGCAAAATATCTAAGCAAGTACGAACTCGATGGTGATAGTCGCGACGATCGGAAGTCCTTCCTGGGCATCACTGCTCATGATGAGCAGATGATTTCCGCCCTTCGAGTGCGATTCGCGGAATTTGCACCGCAGCTGGCCGAGGGTTTTTACCGGCACCTGCTATCCCATCCCGAGACGGCCAGGTTGCTCGCGGACCCGCAACTATTGGCGCGGCTGAAGGTCGCCCAAATGACCTATTTCGAAGAACTGGTCTCAGGTAATTACGACGAGGAGTACTTCGAAAAGCGAGTTCGCGTCGGTGAAATCCATAACGCCGTCGGGCTCGAGCCCAAATGGTATCTGGGAGCGTATAACCAATACGTCCAGCTAGCGTTTCCGTTCTTTGCCGAGCAGTTGGGGGCCAAGATACCCGCCGAGCTCTTGGCCCTTCTCAAGGTCATTTTTCTCGACATCGACCTGGCTTTGCAGACCTATTTCGCCGCGGCGACCGAGCGGATGCGCCAGCAAAAGGAAGAGCTGCAACACGCGGTCGACATGTATTTCCAGGCGGAGCTCCGCTCGCAACAGTATGCCAAGCTCGCCGGGCACGAGGTGCGTGGCGCCCTGCAATCGATCTCCGCGATTTGCGAGACGGTGGCCGAGGATTTCGGCGAAAGCCTTCCCTCTGAGGCGCGAGAGTCGCTACTCGCTGCGCACCGTCGCTGCTTGAAGACACATCAGGTCGTGGAGAACATACTATCCCAGCCCGATCGCGCCGGCGAACCTTCGACAGTGAACGCCCGCCAGCTAGTAAGGGAGGTCGGCGATCGCTTGGACGACTATGCCGGCGGCAAGGACGTCCAGTTCAAGGGGCTTGATGATGATGCGTCAGTATGGGCCGATCCCATCGCGCTCCGCGAGGTTTTTGCCAATTTAATCGCTAATGCCATCCACTATGCCGATAAGACGCCCACACAAATTGCGGTCGAATACCTTCCCACAGCCGAAGAACACGTCTTCTGCGTAGCCGACAATGGTCCCGGCATTCCTCCGGAGTTGCAAAGTCAGGTGTTTGAGCCCTTTTTCCGTCGCGGCAACGGCGAGCAGGGGCACAAAGGGCGCGGTCTAGGGCTACACTTTGTCAGGTCAATTGCTGCCCGCCACGGAGGCAGAGCTTGGGTGGAGTCCATCGTTGGCCAGGGTAGCCGGTTTTATTTCAGCCTGGCGAAGGAACCGCACACTGCCTGAGTCTCTAACGCACAACACCTCGCGCACTCCCCGCAAAATCCACGGGATTCCGGGCAATGGGAATCGAAGACTAAGGTATGGCATGGAAAGTGCCTACTAGTCTCGATAACCAACGAATCCCAATAATTCCACTCCCCCCGATGGCAATGTCACTTCTTTACGTTGAAGACGACGTCATGACCCGCCAGGCGATCGCCGGACGGCTGCGTCGGCGCGGCTACGAGGTGATCGAGGCTGCGTCTGGGGAGGAGGCACTGGGTCTGATGTCCAAGCAGCCGCGCCCCGCCGCAGTTATCCTTGACGTTGACCTGCCGGGAATTGACGGAATTGAGACGTATCGCCGCCTCCTGGCGATACATACTGGCTTGCCCGCCGTAGTCTGCAGCTCAAAAATCGCGGACGGTGCGCGCGGTCCCTTTAAGGCATTGGGCGTGCCCGACGAATTGCTGCTCGCCAAGCCGTGCGAGTTCCAGCGAATGCTGACGGCTATCCAGTCAGCCGTGCATAGCGATCATAATGGAGCGGTGTAGGTAGCCCTCTTGCTGCGACTGCGAGGGCAAACCACAAGTTGCACGGACCGCTCATTGGATATTGTATTTTTCCAACAGCCGATAGAGACTGCGCCGATTGACCCCTAATGCGCGTGCTGCTTTAGCTTTGTTGCCGCGCTCACGAGCCAAGACCTCGACGACATGCGCCCGTTGAATGGCGGCCAGGCTCTCTTCTTCCAGCTCAGCTTGGCCGTCGCCATTGACCTGCATGTCGGCAAAGTGCGCGATCTCAGCAGGCAGTTCCTGTAAGCGAATTGTCGGTGGGTCGGCGAGTATTTTGGCGCGGTCGATCGCGTTGATCAGCTGACGCACGTTACCCGGCCAACGATAACGACATAGCGCGGCTATCGCGTCGTCGGCAATTTTCCAATCAGGCCCCAAGAACTTTGCTACTAGTGGTTGTACGTCGCCGCTTCGCTCCCGTAGCGGGGGCAGTTGCAACGACATAACGTTGATTCGATAGTACAGATCTTCGCGAAACCTGCCTGCCGCCACTTCCTGGGCCATGTTCCGGTTGGTGGCCGCTAGCAAACGAACATCGACTCGCCGCTCCTTCACAGAGCCGACTCGCCGCATTGAACCGTCCTCGAGCACGCGTAGCAGCTTGGCTTGCAAAGAGCCGGCGAGCTCGCCGATCTCGTCGATAAAGAGCGTGCCACCGTCCGCCATTTCGAACAAGCCTTGCTTGGCCACGGCAGCGCCGGTGAAGGCACCCTTTTCATGTCCAAACAGCTCGCTTTCCAAAAGTGATTCCGGCAGGGCCGCGCAATTGATCACGACCAGCGGCTTATCCGCACGCAGGCTGTGTCGATGCAAGGCCTTTGCGACAAGTTCCTTGCCAGTACCACTTTCTCCCTGGATCAAGATGGCTTTGTCTGTGGGCCCGGCTCTTTGAATCAGGCGATAGACCTCCTGCATCGGCCTTGAGTTGCCGACCATGTCTCCCTCGACCCGTTGATTACGTCCGAGAACCGCCTGGAGTTGCTGGTTTTCCTTTCGCAGCTGGCGGCGCTCGTGTGCCTTTTCAATCAACGTCTCCAATTCCGTCAGCGGGAAGGGCTTCGTCAGGTAGTCGAACGCGCCAAGCTTCATGGCCCGCACGGCAGATTCCACGCTCCCTTGGCCGGTGAGCACGATCACTTCGCTCTCGGGGTTTTGAGCACGTAGGCGTTCGAGCAATTCCATTCCCGACATGCCGGGCATCATCATGTCGATCACCGCCACGTCGAATTGCCGGCGTTCCGCGAGCGCAAGCGCGGTTTCGCCGTCACCGGCGTCCTGAACATTATGTCCGCGGCGTGCGAATCGCTGCACGACAGATGCACGAAACTCAGGGTCATCATCGACGATAAGCAGGTCGGTGGGCTTGAGCATCGCGATATTCATCGAAGGGATGTGAAGACCGAGACACATGCGACTGATTTCGTTCCCAAGAGCAACGTTGGTGCCATGAAGAAAAAAAGGCGGCAGTCCAACGCCTAACGCCGGAATGCCTGAGGGTTGGAGGTTTCCGATGTGCGGGCTGTGACGACGGGTGTGCGAAATGTCGCGCTAGTGATGTGCTCAATCGCACACTTCGAGTGATTCTAGCCTGAAATGCCGCAAGCTTCATCTGGCAATCTACCGGCAATCGTGCTCGTAGCGCCAAATTGTTGCGGCGGCACGCAACATGCGTTTGTCGCAAAACTACCGTTCAACCATCCACTTGAGTGGAAGAGGCTTGCGAATGATGCGTCAAACCGCACTCAGCGAATACATCCGCTCGCGACACGATTTTCCTCGACAGGGATCCGTCTTTCGCGATATCACGCCGCTGTTACTCAATTCTAAAGGATTCCGCGAGGCCGTTACGCAGATGGCGAGCGGTTTTCGCAACATATCCATCGACGCGGTCGCGGCTGCCGAGCCACGAGGCTTCATCTTTGCGGCGCCACTGGCCTTGGAACTGGATGTAGGCTTCCTACCCGTTCGAAAACCGACTCGTGTCCAATTCAGTACTCAAGCGTTCGACTACGCGCTGACCGATTTCCATGAAGACACTCTATTGGCCTACAGGGATAATATTAACCCATCACAACGGATCCTATTTGTCGATGATCTGTTGGCAACGGGCGCAAGCGTCGACAGTTGCTGTCGGCTCATTGAGCATGCCGGGGGCATTGTTGTGGGCTGCGCATTTCTGATCGAGCTAACAAGTTTCGGCGGGGCAGAGCGACTGAAACGATACGACACACGCAGCCTGATCGAATACCCGTAATCGTCAATCGACATTGGTTCGGGCATAAAAACAATCTTCGGTGCTCAGGCTGCGGAAGCGTGGCATGGCATCCAAAGTGAGGAAGGAATTCGCAAGAATGTCACTATACATGAAGGTCGCTTATGCGACCGCACTACTTACCGCCACGCTCATCTCCGCCGCGTGGGCGCAGGAGAACACGACTCCGCCCAAGCAAAAGAGCGCAGGCGGGCTAGCGGACGAAATCAAATCGAATGACGTCGCGGGGCTCATGCAATTAAAGCTGCGATATGTCCAAAAGGTTCTCGAAGGCGTCGCACTCGAAGATTTTGACGAGATCGCGAAGAGCGCTGAGATGCTGGGACTGCTTACTCAAGATGAGCATTGGCAGGTTTATCAAACTGTCGAGTATCGACAACGTAGCGCCGAGTTCCAGCGCGTCAGCGACGAGCTGGCTAAGGCCGCCAAGCGACAGAATATTGACGCCGCGGCCTTGAGTTATCTGCAATTGACAATGAGCTGTGTCAATTGCCACAAGCATACGCGCAGCATTCAGAAGGGGACGAAATAACGGACCGTCGTGCTCCGCCCTCGTCGTGAATTCTGGCCGCACGTCCTCGCGGCGTACGTGCTTAGAAACATTCCAAACTTATAGGAGATTCAACGGATGAAATGGATCTTAGTCACCCTCGTCGTGGCGGCGACAGCCTGTTCCGGCTGGCTGGCGAGTGCCGAGCCCGCGAAAGAGGAAGCACAGAATTACTGGATGAAGAAGAAGCTCGACTTCTCGACGCACATCCTGGCAGGCCTGGCAACCGCCGATTTCGAGAAAATCTCGACTGCCGCGCAGAGCATGAAGAACCTGAACCAGATCGAGGAGTGGGCGCGCCGCAAGAATGCCGACGAGTACCGCACGCAGTTGCACATCTTCCGCTTTGCCAACAGCGAGCTGGTTCGTCAGGCCGAAAAGAAGAACATGGACGGCGTAGCCTTGGCCTATTCGCAGCTCACGCTTAGTTGCGTCAATTGCCATAAGCTGATGCGCGATGCGAAAGACTGAAACCATCAAGCCGCTCCATGCCCATGACACGTACGACGATTAATTTTTTGCTCGACTGTGCCTTGTTCCTGGTCTTCGTGACGATCGCATTTTGCGCCGTGGTGTTGCGCTTTGTGTTTCCGCCGGCGACGAGCGCCGCGCAATGGACGCTGTGGGGAGCTTCGTACGACGATTGGGCTCAATTTGAATTCGCAATTCTGTGCTTGTTCACGCTGGCGGTGCTCGTCCACGTCATGTTGCACTGGACTTGGATCTGCGGCGTCGTTTCGAATCGGCTGACCGAATGGCGACAAACGCCTTCGCGCATCGACGAAGCGAGCCGCACCGTCTACGGCGTCGGACTGCTGATTCTGGTGGTGAATATTGTGGGCGTTTCGATCGCCGTGGCCGCATTGACGATTCAGCCGCCGCCTTACTAAAGCCCAAGACGGTTTGCAAAACCTGGGCCAAGTGCCGGGGGACCGCGGGCTATCGGCACATGGGACAGCCAGCCGCAACTTCGCCCGCAGGCGTGCTGAGGAAGCCAGCGCCGCGCGCCAGGGAAACGACGCCCATCGCGATAACGAAGCAGGCGGCAATGCGCAGTGCTCGCTCGCGCGTGGTCAATGTCAAGAGCGAGCCACTGGCTCCCACGACGACGAGCAGCGGGACGGTGCCGGCGCCGAAGGCGGTCATTCGCATCAAGCCTCCTAGTGCGGTGCCCGAGCTGGCCGCGAGTGCCACGTAGGCATAGACCAGGCCGCACGGCAGGAGTCCGGTGAAAACACCAGCCAGTAGCGTCCCCCCGAGCCGCTGGTCTCGCAAGAACGCGCCCAATAGTCCTGGCGCAAGGCAGGCTGGCAGCCGCTTAGAGTGCGGCCATGAGACGAAGCCGGCCGAAACCAGTCCCTGGCCGATCAACATGACCCCCGCTAGCACCGCCAAGATCGCCTGCAGGTTCACGAGAGTTGAAACACGGCCGGACATTCGCATGCCGGCGTATCCAGCCATCGCGCCCACGACCGCATAGGTGAAAATCCGGCCGCAACTAAAGATCAGTTGCCGTCGGAGATTGCTGATCCAATGCGGCTTCGGGCCCGCGACCGACAGCGCGATCGGACCGCACATGCCCACGCAGTGCCCCGAGCCGAGCAAGCCACCAAGGCATATCATCGCCAGCTCGATCATGCGGCCTGCTCCTTATGGAGGCCAACCGAATCGTCAGCCATTTCGTTGCCATCCCTGGGACGCTCGCCATCGGCTGATGGAACGTCGCTGTCGAGACCGGTCACGCCTGCTTCGTGCTGCAAGGCTGCATCGTCGTTGATCGCGACGGCCGGCCGGCCTGCCGCCAGCATGGCCGGACCGCGTAGTCGCAATGAATTGCCGATGACCAGCACGCTGCTTGTGACCATCGCGACGGCGGCCCAGATTGGGTTCAGCCAACCGAGCGTTGCCAGGCCGACGCCTCCCACGTTATAGAAAAAAGCCCAGAAGAGATTCTGCCGAATGATCGTTACCGTCTTTCGAGCGAGCGCGATCGTTTCTGGGACGCGGTCGAGGCGGTTACCCAGTAAGCAGACGCCCGCCGACTGCCGCGACACGTCAGCCCCGCAGCCCATCGCGATTCCCACATCGGCGGCCGCTAGCGCCGGTGAATCGTTGATGCCATCACCCACCATGGCGACAGCGCCCCATTCCTGTTGCAGGCGCGCAATCGCATCGAGCTTGTCGCCGGGCAGCAGTTCTGCCTTGAAACCGACGTCGAGCGTTTCGGCCAGCGTTTTCGCACGGCTTGCGTTGTCGCCGGTCAACATACAGACATGCACGTTTAGCTGCCGTAACCTTTGAATCGCCGCGACTGCCTCAGGACGCGGCTGCTCGTCCAAGATAAAAGCGCCCTGCACGCGACCCTCCCAGCCGACCCACACCAGCGAGCATCCGTCGGATTGGGCGCGCGTCGCGGCTTCCGCAAGTCGACGCGGCGTCGCGAGTCCGTTTTCCCGCATCAGCCGCGCATTGCCCAGCCACGTAGCGCCCACGTCAGGCAGTTGGGTCGTGAGGCCGCGCCCTGGGAGAGTCTGTACGCGGCCTTGATCATTGGTTGCCGCCGAAATGTCAGCGTGTTCGCGCCGAGCGAATTCGGCAATCGCGATCGAAAAAGGATGGTTGGACCGTGCGGCCAGAATCGCGGCTCTTTGCAGGATCGCCGCGGCGGACTCGCTTGACGGGACCGCGCGGTTGGCGTCTTCTTCGACGACCCAGTCGCCAGTCATCAAGACCCGAACGCGCGCATCGCCCGTCGTCAGCGTGCCGGTTTTGTCCAGCGCCACAGCGCGCACTCGCGCGAGCCGCTCGAGAGCATCACCGCTGCGCACCAACACCTGATCATGGGATGCACGGCCCAAAGCTGCCCACACGGCCATCGGCGTCGCCAGCCCTAGGGCGCAGGGGCAAGCGATCAACGACACGGCCAGTCCGGACAGCAAACCTTGCTCAAAACCGGCGCGCGCCGCATGAATGCCAAACGTGGCCAGTGCCAGTACCGCGACGACGGGTAAAAACCAGGCGCTGACCCGATCAACGAGCCGGGCATGAAATCCCTTGGCCTGCCGCGCGGCGCGGACTAATTCGATCATTCGCGCCAAAGCGCCGTCTTGTCGCTCGGCCGTGACCGTGATGAGCAAATCCCCATCGAGATTGACGCAGCCGGCGTACACGTGATCGCCCGGCCCTTTGGTGACGGGACGGCTTTCGCCGGTGATCACCTGTTGGTCGACGTCGGCCGTGCCGGCGCGCAGGCAACAGTCGAAGGCAAACCGCTCGCCGGGCAACACGTGCAGGCAGTCTCCGCGGCCGACCTCGTCGCAGGAGACAAGCGTAGATTCGCCACCGCGCATCACGCGCACGCGGTCTGGCAAGAGATGTTCGAGCGCGTCGAGCGCGGCCGTGGTCTGCAGCTTGCCCGTCGCATCCAGCCAACGTCCGACGGTGACCATGACGAGTACGACGTCGGCGACCTCGAAATAGACGTGGCCGCTACCGCGGACAACGCTGATCGCGGAATACGTCATGGCCGCCGCCACGCCGAGCACCATCAGCAAATCCGTGCTCGCGCGGCCGCGCCGCACCTGCTGCCAGGCGCCGGCGGCCAGCGGCTGGCCCAGTAGCCA
This sequence comes from Pirellulales bacterium, assembly GCA_036499395.1. Classification (NCBI taxonomy): domain Bacteria; kingdom Pseudomonadati; phylum Planctomycetota; class Planctomycetia; order Pirellulales; species Pirellulales bacterium. The sequence goes on along the minus strand of DASYDW010000017.1, from coordinate 105,340 downwards.
CACCACGGGCAAGGAAAGTAGCAGACACAAGTAACGAAAGGCGTCGCGCAGCGGTTCTGCCAAGGCACTGGTCAAGGATGCTTCGCCGGCATATACGTCTTGCGACCAAAGGTCCATGCTGAAGACCATGACGTTCATAGTCAGAAAGATGCTGACGCCAAGCCGCGTGAGCAGTGTGAGGACTGCGCCTGCCGGGGCGTCTGACGTGGTCGCGGTATGCGCCAGCGCGCAGCCGTAGCAGCAATATTGCGGCTCGGCTTCGACGGCCGCGTCACGGCGCCGTGCCCCCCATCCGCGCGACAGGGGTAAGGCGCAAAACGCGCAACATTCCCGGAGACCTATGTCGGTCATGGAGGAGGTACCAGCTCGTGCTGCAGGTCGGGAAAGAGGTAACTAATCGTGTAATAGACCGCGAAGCACCAGAAACCGATCCATACCATTCGCACGTACCAGGGAATGCGATTGGTCGTGTAGTTATGGAACTGATGCTCGAACTCTTCCGATGCGTCGTCAATTTCGGACATACGAGGGCTCCTCATCCAGCCAGAAGGACTGCGCGCGTTCCGGCTTGTCCAGACGCCGCTCGTTGTCCAGCATGGCGTATTTCGGTCGTTCGATGTCACGGAACATGCCGTTGGCCGCGGCCCAAAAAAACAAGAGCAGGAAGCCCGTGCTGGCCAGGATGTAATTCGTGATCGGCGCCACGGCAAACGCGCCGTCGGCGTCGCCGCGATAGATGCGGATCAGTTCCAGGAACTTGTTGCCGAAACCGATCAAGCTGGGAAGCAAGATTGCCAAGGCCAGCAGCAGCCCCAACAGTCGGCGCCGGTAGTTAACGCGTTTCTCCCTCATGGCGAGGCCTCCATTTTGTCGACCGGCACATAGGCTTCGTAGTACGGATAGCTTTCCAGCCACGAGCCGAGCCATTGGACGTAGGTCATGATCGCGAGTCCGCGCTTGTTCGGCTTATTCGGCGCACCATCGAAAAACCAGGGATAGAGTGGCATGGGCGAGTCGGTCGAGACCGACTGCGGACGGAAGAAGTGGGTGGCATGCCAGTCGTTCGAGTGACGCCCCCCCTCGCGGCTCAAGTCGGGCCCCACGCGGCGCGTGCCGAACATGACAGGTCGTTGCAACACATTTTGATATTCCTCGGTTTTCGATACCGGGCCCCAGCGGCGTGATTCATTCGACACCGGTCGGACGAACTGGCTGTGGCAATGCCAGCACCCTTCACCGATGTATATCTCGCGGCCCAGCCGCAAGGCCTCGGCACAGTTTTCCTTGGTCGGCTCGCCGAAGTGTTCGGTGAACGATTCCGGAAAGCGCTTGCTCAAATCTTCGAATTCGTACATCAAGTTCGCGTTCGGCAGCTCGGCGAGCGTCTGCTCAGGCAGGTCCTGATACATGAAAATCGGCACCAGCGCATTCGAGACGAAGGCGAACAGGAAAAATCCCAATCCGCCAATCAACAGCACGCCACCTTTGGTTTCAAACATGAGGGGTCACTTTCAGGAGGTTGCATATTTGCTGGCGGGCGTCTGCGAAAGCTCGGCAGGCTGGCCCGGGGGGCTGAGCAACGTGCGATAAATGTTGTAGAGAAAGACCAACAAGCCAGAGAACATAGCCAGGCCGGCGAACAAGCGCACCACCCAGAAATTTTGCGATCCGGCGACCGAGACGTCCCACTCTTGCAGCGAGCCCCAGTAGAAACCTTGGAAGATGCCGGCCAATGTAAGATCGGTGAACATGACGACGATACCCGCTGCCGACAGCCAATAGTGCCACTCGCAAAGTTGGCGGCTGTACCAGGGTTTGTGCAGCAGTCGCGGAATCAGATACGTCATGATGCCCAACAGCCACATACTGAACACGCCAAACATCACCAGGTGGGCATGGCCTACAACCCAATCGCTGAAATGAATCAGCGCCTGGAAGGTGAGCGTCGTTTGCATAGCACATTGCAAGCAGGTCACGAAGTAGAGGACCATCCCGGTATAGAACCAGCGGAGCGGGATGTTGGTCTTCAATTCACTGGTCGAGCCCCAGATCGTGGCAAAGAAATTGATGATGACCGTGGTGACGACCATCTCGACGGCGATCGTGGCCATGATGGCCCCGTATTGCAGGAACATCGGGATGGGTGTGTAGAGAAAATGGTGGATGCCATTGAGCGGGTAGAAGAAGGCCAATCCCCAGAAGCCGACCAGCGACAGACCGTGGCTCCAGATGGGCTTTTTCAACAAGATGGGAACGAAGTAATACATCAGGCCCCAGCCCAGCGGCGTGACGAACAAGCCCACCAGGTCGTGAATGAACAACCCACCGACGGCGCCCGCACTTGTGCCCGAGACAAGATACTGGGGCACGAAATTGCCCATGGCGTAGGTGAGAAACGTCCAGATGAAGGCCGCCATGAAATACCACAACGTGACGTACAGGGGCCCCTTGGTGCGCACGATCGGCACCATGAAGTTCACGGCCACCAGCGCCAGGCCGGCCAGTGCCAAGGGATCGATCCAAACGGGCGTCTCGCCCCATTCCACGCCTTGAGCTTGGCCGAACATGATGCCCACGGCCGTACTCAACACGACCACCTGCCAGGCGACGAAAATGAAATAGGAAAGGGCGCGACTGGCCACGGGGCGCAACGTCAATCGCGGAATCGACCAGTGCAGGCCGCCCAGAAACGCGTTGGCCAGAAAGCCGTAGGCCACGGCGTTGGTATGAATCATCCGCCAGCGTCCCGGCGACAGGTATTCGATACCGACGAGCGGATTGGCGTCGATCAATTGCAGCGCCATCAAGATGCCACCCAGCATCGAAAGGAACAAATAGCCAAGCGCCGCGGCGAAGTACCAGAGGACGAGCCGCCCTTCGACAAGCTCACCCTGCGGCAGACTTTGCGCGGTCGTGGACTCGACGATCATGATTGCTCCGATTGCACGCGATAGGGAACGTAAATGCCGAAGGGGTAGATCAGTACCATCGTCCAACCGAACACCAGGTGCGTGAACGCCGCGACCCACGCCGGAACTTCGGTCACGATCCAGTTACCGCCGAACAACAAAGGCTGTAGCCACGAGAGCAGCAGGTAAAAGTTCACGAGCCAGATGGCGAGCGATAGGACGCTCATCAGGGCCATTCGAGCCCAGAAGCCGGCGTTGGGCGCGAACCGCGATTGCACGACATGGAACAGCGCACCGTACAACATGCCCGTGCCCAGGTACAAACAACTGCCGATGGCCAGTGTGACGCCGCTGTTGATATCCAGCGCCGTACTGCCGAGTGGAAAGGTGAGATACACCTGGATCAAACGCAGCGGATGCTGTTCTTTTCCCGTGAGCTCGCTCCACAAATACGAGCCTATGACATTGAAGAGCAGGCTGGTCGCGGCGCCGAAGATCCCCAGCATGGCGCCTGTCACGACGTAATAAGCCGTGTAGTAGCCATGAAAGGGTTGGGACGCCGCCATGCCTTGCACCAATTCGGCCTCGAGCGTCGCAACTCGCATCTTTAACGCTGCCAACTCGGCACGTTTTTGATCGTCGTTCATAGCCGCCCTATTTCCGCAAGGCCTGTTCTTGCTTAATCACCGCACTGCGACGTTCGCCCGAAATGAATTGCACGTAGTGCACCAGATGCCAGAATAAGTCGGGCTGGTCCGCCAGCTTGGCGTCGAAGGCCGGCATCGGGGTACCATTGATGCCCGAAAAGATGCGTCGGTAGATATCGTCGGGACGATTTCCTCCGTGGAACATTCCTGAGGTCAGGTCCGCGGCGCGTGTCTGAAAGCCCCACACGTCGGTGAAGCCCTTCAAATTGTCGGTAGTTTCGGCGCGGCCGTCGGGGCCATGGCATTTGAAGCAACCGGCGGTCTCGGACAGGAAGGCCTTCTTTCCCTCCTCGATCGACTCGGACGTGTAGCGCGGCATTTTCGAAACTGGCTCGACGTACTGATCGGCCGCAGCGCGCCAGGGGGTCAACACCTCGTCGATGATGTCGGGCACTCGCTCGGCGGCGATCTCGTCCTCGTTCTGCGCCTCGAGCGTCAACAGCAACTCCAATTCGCCTCGGTGCGTCAGCGCCAGCACGTAATCGATAACGGCTTCGACGTCGTCGTCCGACAGGAGCGCGAACGACGGCATCGAGGTCCCTTTGGCCCCGTGGCGTACTGTGCGCGCCAGGTCCGAGCGGCGCGGCTTCGCCCCATAAGGGGTCGACGTGAACTTGAAAATGCCTCGACGGTAATCGCGCGGGCGAGGATACATGACTTCCGCGGCCGGACCGGCGCCATCGCCCGTCGTGCCGTGGCAGTGGACGCAGCGTTGCTGATAAACTGCCGCGCCGTGCATCAGTCGATCGCGCGGACTGTCCTCCGCGCCCAACAGCTTGGGATGTGTCGGTGTACCGCAATGCTGGGCTAACTGATCGCGGATGATCGCCTGCAAGTTCTCGGGCAGGGTCGCGACTTCGGCCCTGGGAACGAAGGCCAGTTCGGGCGGACGGCCGCAACCGACGCACAGGAGCGCAACCAACGTGGCGCCCCAAGCCTTTGCAGGAAGATACCGAAGGTGACGTAAGGGAGTAATGACATTACCTCGTTGCAAAAATAGCGGTAGCGGCTCACGCCCATTGGCGAGCGCGAAAACTTGTACGGGGTGATGAAAGAGATGCTTACGGCGCGACTTTATCGTTCGGCCGCGCGTTGTCAGGCGGTGGCGCCGGTCCGGCCGCGATAAGACGTGCAAACTGTTCCAGCAGTCGTGCCGCAGGAGGCGGGAAGGCATCTGCCTCGGCGCTCCAGAAGTTCACCGTGGCGCGATGTCCGTCAATGGTTACGGGGACGTGCATGCTCGAGCGAATATCGCGGCTGCTCATTTTTGCCATGACTGAGCCACGTGTGCTGGATAGCTCCGACAGTATCGTGACTTGGTCCTGCAGCGCGTATTCGGCGAGCGATTGCCCAGCGGCTTTAACAACGGTACTGCGACTGCGAAATGAAGTCTTAAGGCCGGGCCTCTCCTCGACCATCTTCAATCGCAAGTGATCGCCATCGATCAGGGTAACGCACACGCGATCAAGTTGCGGTACAAGCTCGAACAGCTGGTAACTCGCGAGCGAGAATTGCCGGTCCGAGGCCAGGGTCTGCCGTGCTAGCGCGACGAGTTGCTCCGGAAGTTCAACGTCGGCGGCCTTGGCTTGCTGGAGGAAATCCTTCACCCGGAATGCTGATTCGCTAACCGGTTTCGTCAAATCCTGGTTCACCAGGGCCATTTCGAACCAGCCAAACATCATTTCTTCCCACGTCTGCTCGCCCCAGTGGACCTCGGCATTCGGATCAGGGTTGGCGAGGTTGTCTTCCGAGTTGTCGAAATGCGCGGTGCAATGCAGTGTCGACCCGCGCGGCGCGACTTTCGGCTCGGCAAGTTCATACGTCGTCTGCCAGCCAAAGTCGTAACGCGGTACCGAGAGTAACGTCTCCTTCTTTCCGTCTGGGTACAGCAATTCGTAGAGGAAATCCTTCCCTCGCACGTGTAAGTGTGGTGACAGCGTGAGGATCAATGTGTCCTGGCGGAACTGATAGTCAGCCTCGACCGGGTAGTTGGCCTCGTGCGGCGGAATTTTGAACGTAAAGTTTCCGGCATTCTGCACCGCAACTTCCTTCTTCACCGACTTTGGGTCCGCGAAGACGAATCCCGTGAAGCTGCGATCCTGCTGCGGCGAGCCATTGGCCGTGTAATGCATCTCGAACAACAGCTTCGAGCCCTTGCTGACGTAGCGGGCCAGGCCGTCGTCAAGGACTTCCGGCCGCAGGCCCGGAGCAAACGCGCCCAGCCAATTTGATTGCACGCGCCCTGCTGCCCCAATAGGCGTCACCCCTGGCGGCACCACGTAGACGATGATGTGATGCACGACGGCGGTATTGCCAGGATGGCATTCGATCGCCTTGATCCACTTGTCCTCGGTCCAGCCCGGATCGACGACGAACCGCTGATACTCCACTGTTCCCTGCGCGGGAACTTCGAACGGTTTGTCGCGCATGTACACGACCTGGTCTGGGGTTGGAATCATCCAGCCGTCGACAAATCGCGGTGCGGGGGGCAGATCGCGAGGATCTCCCTCAGGGGCGCCGGCTGAGACCCACTGGAAAATCTGCTCTTTCGCCTGATCGCTCAGCTTGGCATCGTTGCGAAAGTGGCCAAACCGAGGATCAGCGTGCCAGGGAGGCATACGCTGCTCGCTCACAACTTCGTGAATCATTTCTGCCCAACCGGCCACTTCGTCGTAGCTTGTCAGGGGAAAAGGGCCGATTTGGCCGGAGCGGTGGCAGGCCACGCAGTTGTCGTTGAGAATCGTGGCGATATCCTTTGAATACGTGATTTCGCCGTCGCCCGTCGGCTGCTTTACTCGGCCGATGTGGCAGCCCTGCGCCACCGTCACCGGCTGGCTGACCTGTTTTCCCGCGAGCAATTCGTCGAGCGCATTTTCGAGATCTCGGCTTTGCGGCTTGTTGCGCTGGTAAGCGATTCCCTGTCCCTGAAAGCCGAACTGATCGTCGACACGCCCCCAGTAGCGAATCACGCGGTCAGCGTCGAGCACGAACACTTCCGGCGTGCGAACCGCTCCGAACTTGTCGGCGATTACGTTCCCCGTATCGCGAACGAGCGGAAAGTCGATGTTGTGGGTGCGTGCGTAGTGACCAATCTCAGTAACGGAATCTTGTCGATTGGAATCAACGCCGAGAAACGCGACCTCCCGCGACGCGTATTCGTCGGAGAGTTGAGCGAGTCGCGGGCCGTACAGCTTTGCCAGCGGGCACTCGGTTCCCAGAAACGCCACGACAACCAAGCGCTTGTCGCTAAAGTCCGCCAGCGAAGTCTCTTTGCCGCGAAATTCTCGCGCCACAAAAGCGTCGATCTTACGGCCGATCGGTGTGCTCTGCGTCGCCTCTTCAGCCCCAGAGCAGGTGAGGCTCGATGCCGCCACGGCTACTAATCCGACGAGGAACTTGCGCATAGAGACTGACTCCGTAAAGGGGCTGCCCTTTTCGCCCCAGAGAGCCTGTGTCACTGGGGTGCCGCGATCAAAATATCGCAAAACAGAATTCGCATTCCGTTTGGCGTCATCTGAACGCAATTTGCGTGCCGGGCCTTGTTTTGGCGTTCGCACTCGAACAAGAGTCGACTCGCTAGGGCTTCTGAATCGCACCGGCGCGTCGAAGTGCGCGACGCCGCACGTTCTTGCGCGCCCAACCGCACATTTACCGCCAGGATTCGCGCGCAGTTATGGGTCTTATGAGCCGCGATTGGCAAGCACGTTACGTGATGGTGGATCTCATAACAATTACGGAGACGATCCTGGCCCGCCTGCTTGAGTTTTCGGCTGAGGGGGACGCTTAAAAGCGAGGACAATGTGCAATGAGAATACTTCTGGCCACGGATGGATCAAGTTGCAGCGAGCCCGCTTTGAACGAGCTGGCAAGCAGCATTTCAGCGTCCAGGACAGCATCGACACGCGAACGGCAGCGGGCGGCTTGGTGCTCAACGTCCTGTTGTCGGTCGCGCAGTGGGAGCGGGAAACAACGGGCGAAAGGACGCGGGAAGCCCTACGCCACAAGATCAAGACTGGCCAACGCTGTGGCCGACTCCGTTACGGATACGATCTTGCGGCCGATGGAAAACGGCTTGTCCCAAACTCGGCCGAACAAGGCACCATTGACCGGATGCGCGAGCTACGGGCGTCCGGTAGAAGCCTGCGCCAGATTGCCCACGAACTCACGGCATCGGGCGCCCCGACGAAAGAGGGCCGGGCTTGGTCGGCAGCAGCTATCCACCGGATTCTTGATTCCCGGAGGTTGCAAGTAGCATGAAAGTCGATCTTGCCGACCAACTCCGGCGGGAAGTCAAAAAGAGCGGCGAAAGCAAATACGCGATTTGCAAGGCCACGGGTATTGATACGGCAGCAATGTCGCGCTTTATGAGTGGCAGACGCGAATTGTCGTTGAGCAAGGCGTCCGACCTTTGCCACTATTTCGGCTTGCGGCTGAAGAGGGTAGGCCGCTAAAGGCTTCGCCAGATTGTCCAGGCAAGGAACGCCAATATTCCAGCAAGCATGCCATAGCTTCGCAGCGTTCGATCCTTGCGGCTCAGCGGCACTGGCGGCCGTTGATCTTCAATCACGGACCCTGCAAGAGAAGTCGGAACGTCTAAGCCGTTGCCGATGAGGATTCCTGCGCTTTCAGCGTCGATGGCCATGCTTCAAGTATAGCTCGGCACGATGAATCAGGCACCGAACCTGCTAGAATCCGGGGGTGTCTACTGTGAATTCAGGATTAGGTGATGAACATGGTCGTTCTGCCGGCCAAGGCCGAACTAGTCAGCAAAAAAGCGCGGCACGAACTACAAGAGTATTTCGTCAACACAACGCTGCGCACAATCGAACAGGAATTTGATTGCGCCGACATAGCTTGTGACCTGAGTTTCGTGCCGAGCACTTCGGGCGCGCGGCGTTCTCTGGTACAGCAATATTATGCGACCTTGGACTTCGGCAAATGGGCCGACGTGCGAAAGTTCCTAGCCGTCTATGCGGCAGTGCTGGCCGAGTTGGAAGTTCCAAATCCCGGCCGTTGGCTAAACGACGCACAAGAGCGCTATTTCAAGAGCCTGACAGCGATTATCCGCCGCGATGGCTTCGACTACCAAGATGGACGCTTGGTTCCTATTGCCGGGTTGCCAGTGGCCGCAAAACTGAAGGAAGAAGCCACGAGGATCGACGCCCCGAACCTGATTCAACAGATCGAACGAATCGAGAATCAGATTGAAGATGATCCGGACTTGGCAATCGGTACGTCCAAGGAACTTATCGAAACTGTTTGCAAGACAATCTTGGCGGACCGGAATGTAGTCATCGACAAGAAATGGGAGTTGATGGAACTCGTCAAGCGAACCCGTGAAGAATTGAAACTGGTTCCGGATGGCATCCCCGAAGCAGCCAAAGCGGCGGACACAATTCGCAAATTACTCGGCCAGCTTGCGGCAATCACTCAGAGCCTTGCCGAACTACGGAACTCATACGGCACGGGCCACGGGCGCGATGGACGCGCGAAAGGCTTGACTCCACGACACGCGCGACTCGCTTCGGGCGCGGCGTGCGTGCTGGCGAAGTTCCTATTCGAGACGCATCAACATCACAGCGAGTGAGCCTGATTGAATTTGGCAATCCCGCCGCTAGATTGACATAGGTTGCCCTTGTGGCGGCCAATCGGCCGTGACAGGTTCCTGCCCCTCTTGTCGTCTTTTTGCCTAAGAACAACGCGGCGGCCTTACTTCTTCTGACCATCTACGGCCGGCGTCGAAGGCGTGGACAACAAACCCTCGACGCATTTGGCAAGTTTTTGCGCATCGTTGACCAACTCCATTCGCAATATCCCTTGAGCATCGACGACTAATAAGGTCGGCAGGTACGTGACACCCTCGCGGCTGTCCCATAATTTGCGGGCCGTACAATCCGCTGGCAGGGTGCTCGACGGCCAGGGGAGCTGCATGCGGTCGATAACGGCCTGAGCCTGCCCCTCATCCTGGTCAAAGCTGACGCCGATCACTTCCAGACCCTTGTCGTGCCACTGCGCGTACAACTCCTTCATCTCCGGCATCAACTTCAAGCACGGTGCGCACCAACTGGCCCACAGGTCGATCACGACGACCTTACCCCGCAGCTGCGCAGACTCAATGCGCCGATTGCCAGCCGTGAGCACAAAGTCAAACGGCTCGTCGATCTTGGGAAGCGGCAGCACATTATTACCTTCTGCCTCTGCCAACTGGGCAAGCCGCCGAGCAACCGCGGCCTGATCCTGGCGGGTTACCCCTTCGATGCCCACGTACTTCACCCGGTCCGGCGGTAGCTGCGCGGGATCAAGGCGAAAACTCTCAGCGATGAATCGCCCATAGGCGCCCACCGCACGGCCATCCAACTCGTAGCGTTCTTCTCGCTCGTCAAAAGCCACGACTTGCAGGGAAAACACCTCCGCCGAACGATTGGTGTTCACGACAAAGGCCTGCGCAGAGTTCTGGTCGAATGACACCTTCACGTTGTGGTCATACCAACCGGCCCAATTCCCTGTCTTCGCGCGCGGCTGCGGCTCTTGTATCCACCGAAATCCGGGTCGCGGCTTGAGACACTTCCGCCGATCCAACTCCTGCTCACGAATGGCGAACTGCATCCCCTGATTCTTGCCCGTCATCATGTCTTTAAGTGAATATTCCACGTGCGCCGCTCTCTGCCGTCCTCCTCGGTTAGCGCAACCCAGCCATCGCGGAAGCCAAGTACGCTGTGGGGCGGCAGGTGCTTCGTATTGAGGATGCTCTCGAAAAGCTGGCTGGTCCGCTCGGGCTGCGGGTCCTTTGTGCGGTCACGGTTTTTGATCGCCGCGAGAAGCTCCTCGACCGTCAACGACTGGGGCGTGTCACCCTCGGTTAGTTCCCGCTGGCGCCCAGGCTGGTCGGAATTGAAGGCGTGATCCGACGCTTTGTCGTTGAACTCCGTAACTGCTATGTCGAGCGGTGTGGAAGACTTCGGACCGATCGTGTACTTGCCATAGATTTCCTCGTCACGATCTACCGTATTGTCCTTCGGTTCTTGGCAGCAAGCGTACTCCAAAGCTAGATGCAAGACTGCGATACTAACCAAAGCAACAGTTAACGCCCTTCGCAATATCGTCATGGAATCCCTCCATTGTAGATAGATGAGTCAATAGACGGATCGCCCGCGCATGTGCTCAAATCTACATGCGTTCCTGGCCCGCAGCTAACAAGATTTCTACGGAATCGTCGGAATATGGTTGCTAGAATCGCCGTGCGGTCATGTCGAATGGCAAAATGGCCTCAACGCGCCAAATCTCCCAAGACCCGCCGCCGCTAGTTCCAGTTCGTTCGCGGCGATCGTCATTCCAGCATAAGGGTCTTCAGCATCCAGCATCCGGCTCCTCCGATCACAGCCGCAGGCGTCAAGGATGCCCGACGCCGGCAACCATCGTCGGGCGACTTTTACCGGCTGTTGGGTGCATTTGACACGCCACTCTGGCACTCAATAAACTTAAACGTCCTGGTGCGGACGACTTTCCGCTGTGTCGATCGACTCTTCACGCTCTCTTTTTGGAGGGACACTCATGAAGCGGTATGCGCTGGTCGCTGTCGGTTGTTTGGCACTTGGCATTTGTTTGTGGCAAGTGTCGTCTAGTCAGCAGGTAGCTGAGACGAAAGCGCCACCAGAACCCCGCGCAGAAGCACCACAGGCCACCGTAAAAGAACTCGAACAGAAGCGGTTAGCGCTTTTGGAACAAGTTTGCACATTCGTGAAAAAGCACTTTGAAAATGGACGTACTGAGTATGTGGAAGTCCTGACAGCACAACGCGAACTACTCGCCGCGCGCCTCGAATACGCTGAAACTAAGCAGGATCGTATCAAGGTGTGCGATCAGGCAATCGAGAATGCACGTCTTATAGTAGAGCAGAGTGAGCAAAGACGGACGAGCGCTAAAGGCACTGCAATCGAGGTTTTGCGGGCGCAGGACTTTCTGCTGCAAGCGCAAATTGCGCGCGCAAAAGCTGTGGCTGACAAGGCGGTGTCTGAAGAGCAGACAAGCAATGCCAATCGTCCGGCAACCGATTCCAGCGTCAGCGAAGTAAAAGAGGACAATACCCACCTATCCTCCAACTTCAACGGTAAGAACCTAAGAATCCGGACTGATAAACGTGGGCGAATTGTAGTCGAATTCCCTGGCTTCAGGATCGATGGGGGAGGCCACGTGTCGATTAGTGACAATGGCGTCATGCAGATTGTGCCACCAGACGACGAGACCTTATCCATCGCCAGAGAAGGCAAAACGGGATACGTGTACCTGCCCCGTGGCGTCTTGCTGTCGCCCACTACAGGTCAGATTGAACTCAAGGCCGAGCCCGCCGCAGTCGCATTTGACTTTCCCTGATGGCGTTGTTCACGCCGGACACTTCATTCAACCAACAGCGTCTTCAGCATCTGGCGAACGGCGTCCAGATCGGTCCCCGGCTCTTGCCGGATCAACATCCACCGCAGAGCCTCTACGAGTTCATGATATGTGGTCATCGGCCACCCCCGAGCGTGACGGACAGCGGCTCCAGGACGCTGTAGGCGAAGCGATCGGTGTCACGAGGAAGAGGACGATGACGAACCCGATGGTTGTCTTCATGGGTGGGTCTCGACCAGAGTTAAGAGGTCGCGCTGCGAGCGTGAAAATGCACGCTAAAATCACGGCATCGTTGCCAAACACGCCATTTACGCCACCAAATCGCGAGATTATGATGGCCACAAGTGTTTGGGAGACCACCGTTTACCGACTTACGAAAATCGTAAAGTCAAACTGGGGGTCAAGAGGTCGCAGGTTCAAATCCTGTCGCCCCGATTTTGGTTCATGTCGGCTCAATGCATTTTCACGTGAGAGCCGTTTCTCGTTTGGCTCAAAGGCGTTGCGCGAGATTCCTCAGTCGATAATTCCAGTTCAACTGGCCAGTCGACTTTTGCTCGGTCGTGATTTGAATCCGGCCTCGACCTATCACCAGGCAGCGCGAGGTTGCTCGGAACGCATTCGGCCCGAAGCAAACGTCTTTTGACTTTGTTACGCTGGCTTCATGAAACCGCGTTTCCAAGGGCTGCTGTTCTTTGTCGCAGTCGTCGTTGCCGCTCACTACGCTTGGGCCGACGATGGTGCCGTCGACAACGAAACCGCTGAGCAATTCCACGCTTGGGCCAGTCTCGACGTGCCTGGCGGCGCCGTGGCGATCATTCGAGACGGCAACATTATCGCCGCTCGCGGCTTCGGTTCGGCGAATCTCGACGACCGTGCGCCGATCACCACGACATCCATCTTCGAGATGGGGTCGATCGCGAAGTCATTCGTTTGTGCAGCCCTAGCCATTCTGTTGGATCAGGGCAAAATCGGACCGGATGACGACATCTGCAAGTACGTTCCGGAGATGCATCCTCGCAATCCCCCCATCCTCATTCGGCACCTGGTGCGATGCGAAAGTGGTCTGCCTGACTATTGGTTTGCCATGCAACTTGCCGGCTGGAACCTGGAAGACGCCTATACGCGTGCAGACATATTGGCACTATTGACGCGGTGGAAGGCGGCAACGGCGCCTGGATCGCGATTCGCATACAGCAGTTCCGACTACGTGCTACTGGGCCTGATCATCGAACGGGTTAGCGGCCAAAGTCTTGCCGAGTTCACCCGTGAGAATCTGTTCGAGCCGTTGAAGATGACTCGGACATTTTTTGAAGATGACCCCACATTCCCCGTTGCTAACCGTGTCGTGGGCTATGACAAGCGGCGCGGCGGCGGATACCGTCGGTGGACGTTCAACGCCCGTGTCGTTGGGGGCTGTGGATTGAAGTCATGTATCGACGACCAGATCCGCTGGCTGGCGAACTTCGACTTAAACCGGCTGACTCGCGGGCCGCTTCTCGATCAGTTCTTCGCGACAGGGACGTTGCTCGATAATCGCAACGTGCTCGACATGGAACCGACGGGCGGCTATCGCGGGCTCACGCGGATTCAGTTCACCGGCGGCATGCCAGGCGTCCAGGCTGCCGTCGTGCGCTATCCGAACCAGCGATTTTCGGTGATTTGCCTCAGCAACTCGGATCTCAACCCGTTCGTTCATGCCAAGCGGATTGCCGATCGGCTTTTAACGTCGGACTTCACCGAGCCGGCATCGACGCCGCCTTCGATCGGAGAGGGGCCGGTCGTGTCAGTTCCGGTTGAACAGTTGCAAGACAAGGTCGGTGCCTACGAACTCGCGGACCGACGGGTATGTACGATCGAGATTTCCGAGGGCACTTTGATCTACCACGATTACGTACACCATCGCATCCCGCTCGAGCCGTTGAGCGCCACGCTGTTTCGCGCTCACGATAAGAGCGGCGACACGTTGCAGTTTCGACGCACCGCGTCGGACGGACCGTTTTTGCTGACGATCTCGGACGGCGATGGTTGGAAATCCGAGTGCCGCCCGATAACACTCTCTCCGGTTAATGAGGAGAAGCTAGGGGAGTATGCCGGCACCTACTTCAATGCGGAGTTGCTCGCTGCCTACCGCTTCGTAGTTCGCGAGGAAAGCCTTCACTTACAGGTGAATAATCGTCGCTGGGAACGCTTGGACCCAACGACGACTGACCGCTTCGTACCGCACGAGCGCAGCAACGACGACAATCGCATTATTCAGTTCTTACGGGATGACAACGGTCGGGTGCATGCCGCAACGGTCGATCTATGGCGCGTCCGCGGAATCCGACTCGAGAAGCGGCCGTAGGAGAACAACCACACTGCCGATGCACGTGCTCGGCCAGCAGAGAGATAGTTCTAACCGCGCCCCTGAAAGTGATGTTTCGGTCTCTCGTCTTCGATTGCTAGATCGCCACTCAGCCAGCCGGCTTAATACGGTTCCGATTGATTTCGCGTCAGCGACGGCACCGTGCTCACCTAGAGGAATGCCGAGAAGATTCTCATGGAACCTAAAGACATCGGAGATTATCGCGATCTGTTCATAGGGATTGCGCTGAATGGGACCGCGACGTTTCTTGAATCGCTGATTCCTCTTGCAGAACTGCCGCAGCATGTGCATTTTGACAGAGGGAATAGTCGTAACTTTATTTTATTGCGAATACTGGTCGAGGTGCAGAAGTCAGCTTTTGCGATGGACCGCTGGAAGAAAATTGAGACGTCGACAGATTTTGACCGCCCGCTGGAGAACCTCAATGGCGTCGACCGGCTCGTGCTTGAATCATTCGTCGATGAACAAAGTCTTTGGCAGCGCAAACTGTCAGAGGCCCTAGTCCTGTTGATCAACTTTTCGCTGACAAACGAATCGCACTTTTTTTACCACTTTCTTTTGCTCCAGGATCTCTTCCGGCAGAACGGAAAGGTTCGCGAACAGATTCGCTTCTTTGGTCAACCGAGCAAGATCGCTAAAGCCAACCTAGACTCTATCATTGGCGAACTTGACGTTGTCGAGAATGAGATTGGGGCGCAATCGCATTTCTGGTACATGGAGAGAAACGGCCTGAACAGGCGAAATGTCTCGTTCAGCCATCAACTCGAGATCGCACTAAATAGAGCGACGTCACTGGAGCGAACATCGCTCAAATACACGTACCTTAAGGGATTCGGCGAAGCGAGCGGGAACATTCATCTTGACTTCCTTCGACCCATACACGGGCGACCGTACGTGCAATTTTCTAGCGGGTTCGCAAGTTGTGGCATGCTGGCTATGTGCCTGCTCGACCGCGCTCATCAGCTCAGTGGCATCACACCGAGTGGTATGAACAGGTATGTCGTAAATCGGCAGAAATCCGCCGGGAGTGACTGCACAAAGAACGTCGCCAAGAATGAAGATTTCGTACTTGTCGATGGACCAAGTCTCGGCATCGTCGAGGAGGTAAGGTCTGGGCCTTTTGGTTACGAAGCCTATCGAGTGCGAAAGGTCGAGCCATCCCCAGGTGACGAGTTGTCCTGGGATTGGTACTCAGCATTTGACCTTACGCCGTTCCAAGACAAGGAGGGGCTATTGGAGGCCTTGGAGCAGCGTATGGCCGAGCAAGCATCGCAATTCGGTGAACTAGATCCGCCACCTTCTGAGTCTGAAATTCGCGAGGTCATCCGAGAAGCGATGGCCTTCATCTGGCGAGAGGGACTCGGAACGTACATCGCTAAAACCGCAAAACGCCAGATCATCGAGCCGAGGCGGAAGGAAAAGGGCGAGTCGGAATAATTCGACGGGTTGTTGCGCACCTAATCAGGCCGTGGGCTGTGCTTTCCTGTGTTCGCCAGGAATGCCTTGATATCATCAGGCCCAGCGGGACCGCGTCGACCTGAACGTTATCGCAACGTCATCAAGGAGATGCCATGACTTTCGTCGAATGGACTTCGCGAATTGTTTGTAAGCACGCGCGGCGCGACGCGGTTGTCGTCTGCCTGGTGGTTCTTGCTTCCGCGCATGCGAGCGCAGAAACACCTCTGATCCCGCGCCGGGCTCTATTTGCTGACACGGACCGACCAGTCGCTGCTCTTAGTCCCGATGGAGAACGGATCGCCTACATCGAGGTGCAGGGGGCAACGCGATCGGCCTGGGTCGCGCCTGTGGGCGATCTGGAAGCGCGCACTCGCGTGCCGCTACTCGATCATGGGCAACCCTTGGGACTGTGGTGGTCGGCCAACGGTCAGCGTCTGCTCGTGCAGCAGCAGGTTCGCGACGGTGTGCGGCTGACAAGTTGCGATGCCGCAGGCACTTCATCGATCGACTTGACGCCCCTTCGAAACGTCAGTGCGCGACTCGAACGACTGAGCAGCGAGTTGCCTGGACAGGCGCTCGTGGCGCTCAATAACCGCGACCCGCGGGTTCACAACCTGTGGAAGATCGATCTCGCGACTGCGGAAAAATCGCTCGTCATGGAACGGGCAGAATTCCGCACCGTATACTGCGACGCCAGGTTCCGGCCGCGTGTCGCAGAAAGGCTCGGTTTCGACGGAACCCTCGAGTTGCTGCGCCGCACGGACGACGACAAGTGGGTTGCCTTGCGAACGCTCGACGTCGATCGTTCCAATGCCGGGCGCGCACCCGGCGCAGGCGTCCAAGGCGTCATCGGCATTGATGCGGCGGGCGACGTTATGTATCTGGTCGACAACACGGGTCGCGACAAGTCCGCTCTGTTGTCCGTCGAGCTGGCAACCGGGCGCGAAACCGTCCTGGCCACGGACGCCGATGCTGATATGCGTCCCATCGCGGTTGCCGATCGCGTGACGGGGCGGGTGCTGGCCGGCGCTGCGCAATTCGATCGACTCCGCCGGTACATAATCGACGAGTCGGTGCGGAGTGACTTTGCGCTGCTCGAAGAGCGCTTCGGCGGACCGTTTGGCACGCTCGGGATCAGTGCGCAGGATCGCGCGTGGCTAGTCGCTCCGCTGGACGGCGAACCAGTCCGATATCACGTTTATAAGCGATCTCAAAAGACCGTCGAACCACTCTTTGCGGCCAACCGCGCGCTCGATCGATTTCCGCTAGCTAAGCGATCCTCGCATGTGGCCACCACGCGCGACGGACTACGGCTGCCGTGCCATCTCTATTTGCCTCTGGGCAGCGATGCCAACGCCGACGGCTTGCCTGACACACCGCTGCCGACGCTGTTGTTCGTTCACGGTGGTCCCGAGGCCGCCTACCCGTGGGATTCTTGGCTGACGAACCGCTGCCTGCAATTGCTGGCCAACCGCGGCTACGCAGCGCTCCGCGTCGAGTTCCGTGGCGCCGGAGGTTTTGGCAAATCGTTCCTGGAGCAAGGCTGGCGCGAGTGGGGAGGCAAGATGCAGCAGGACCTGGTCGATGTGGCACACTGGACGGTCGACCAGCGCATTGCCCAACCAAAGAAGGTCGGCATCTGGGGCTGGTCCTTCGGTGGGCTTTCGACGTTCGCTTCGCTGGCCTTTTATCCCGACGAGTTTGCCTGCGGGGTGGCGATGTATGGGCTGTCGGACCTGGAACTCTTCGCCCGCCGCACGACCCTGTTTTCGCGCGACACAGCGCAGCGCTTGGGCGATCCCAAAACTCCCGAGGGACTTGAGCTATTGCGCCGGCAGTCGCCGCTGCACGCGGCCCAGCACGTGACGAGCCCGCTGCTGGTGACGCATGGCGGTAAGGATGCCGTGGTCCCCAAGCAACAATCTGATCTCTTTGTTTCGGCGCTTGAGAAGCATGGCAAAGACGTGACTTACCTCATCTACCCCGATGAGGGACACGACTATAGTCAACCGGAGAGTTGGATCTCGTTTTGGGCGGTGGCCGAGCAATTCCTGCACAAGCATTTAGGAGGCCGCTTCGAGCCAACGGCTAACGACTTCGAAGGGGCAAACCTGCAAGTCCCCGCCGGATCGGAACTCATCCCCGAGCTGGCGCCCTACGCAAAAGCTAAATCGTGAGATTCTTGAGTGAAGGGGATCAGCCGGAACAGATCGGCTGAAGTTATGACCGAGCACAAACCGGCCCGGGGCACATGAGAGACTCAGCGAACCATACACGAAGGTGCCGCAGCGGCCGGAATTCTATCACTTCGGATCGCTTGCAATTACACGACGATCGGCCGACGGCAGGTTCGCTGACTCGTCGTTGCTAGGTTCTGAAATGGCGTGGCTTTTCGAAGCGGCATGCGGAAAGGACAACGCCCGCACGGTTATGCTTGGCGAATCTACTTTGACTTGTGCATCCGCAAAATAACAGGCTTGATTGTCCGCAGACAGTTGCCACGACAACACATGGCCGTCCCCCCACGGACCCAGGTGTAAGACACGTTGTCCGGTGCCCACATTCCAGAAGGTGAGAGTGCAATCATTTTCCGTGGCGATGATTGTGCGGCCGTCAGAGGTAAAGCCAGGGTTAGTCGTTTTCTTCTCCGTGGTCGGCAAGTGGCGCAGCACCTGGCCGGCGGGCAGGTCCCACAGCAGTAGTTTCCGATCGGGACTCGTGGAAACGAGATGTTTGCCGTCGGGAGAAATCGCCAACCCCTCCGCAGGATTTCGATGCTCCTCGAACTTGCGTTTGATGACGCCGTCGGCTCTTCGAAATTCCGTGATTCCGCCCAGGTGATCGCCGACGTACAGAAGACTTCCGTCAGGCCGAAAGGACAAACTCCACAATCCGATTTTGAACTGATGTTGCCAGTGAATGTGGCGATTCGGTACGTCGATGGCCAGGACGCGTTGGTCCGCTAAAACGACCAACAGGTCCTCAACCGGCGAGAAGCGAAGTACAGGTTTTGCCTCTAGCGTGCTGCACACAGTACTCCATAGCGGAGTGGATTGCCCGGCTTCAAAGATATGCACAAATCCGTTAACGGTTGCAACCGCCAGGTATTTCCCTGTGCGCGAGTACGCCATCGCATACGGCGAACCTTCGACGGCTGTCAATGCTGGGCGCGTCGATATCCCCGTTTGCGGATGAATGCAAATTACTGCAGCCGGCTTTTTAAACGCCAGCGCGATCTCATCGCCGAGTGGCGCAATGGCAAGTCTTTCGAAAGGCCCAGGGACGTGTGCGATTACCTTTCCCTCATCGCGAGGCTCCGTACTCCAGATTCGCACTGTGCCATCGCGTGATCCGGCGGCGATGAGTTTGCCATCGGGCGAGCAGGAGCCGCACGTTAACTGCAATTGATGTCCGCGCAGCAGCCTCGGCGGTTGATCTGTATGCAAAGACCAGACTTGAACCAATTGATCATCGTAGCCGACTGCAATGCGATCCGAATCGATAAAGTCCACCGCGCGACACGATCCGTCGTCATGAGCCTTGATAAGTTGCGGATCACTCGGGTTGGAAATATCCCATAGCCGGAAACCACCATTGACATGCGCCACGGCGAGGCGATTGCGATCGTGGCTCAAGGCGAGCGTACGAGGCCAAATCTTCGAGTCTCCCTCGCGCGGCGTTTTCATGCTTAACGAAGAAACAACCCGGTCAGATTCGAGATCCCAGATTCTCGGAGCTCCCCACTCTTCAGCGACCACGGCAAGCCGGCCGTCGGCGATGAAGCGAATGGCACGCAACTCTTTATCGTAGGCGACGATGCTTTTCCGTTTCTCACGACGTTGCCAATCCCACAAGATAATCTGTCCGTCCGCTCCTACCGAAGCGAGTACGTCTCCGGCAGGCGAAAAGTCGACGTCGGCCACCCATTTGTTATGGCCCCCTTCGAGCATTGCGATGAGGCTGCCCTGTTCGACGTCGTACAACAAAACGCGACGTCGATTGCTGGCAACGGCCAGAATCTTTCCGTCGGGAGAAAAGCACGCGCCATTGAGTTCGGCTCGTTGCGGCTCGGCCATGGTGGCGCGCAATTCTCCGGTTGCGGCGTCCCACAGTTGCAGAAAGCCATCGTGGCTCGTCGTAGCGATCAGATTCCCGTCGGGACTAAACCGGACACAGTTGGCGACGCCCCCCTTGAGCTTCAGAACCAGTGAATCGTCCTTCAGCTTGTTCGCCAGGTAGTACCACTCCACGCCACGACGATCAGGCTCGCCGTTCTTCGGTTCATGACGACCAAGGGTTTCTTCCAGAGTGGCGATATTGTTTTGGTCCCAGGCCTGTTGTGCCAACTGCATGTCCGCGACGTAAAGCAAGTCCTTGGCCTGGCGTTCATTGGCTTTAGCCTGCCGCTCACTGATTTGGGCCTGCTCGGTCATCTCGCGCAGTTGCAGGTTGGTCGCCTCGATTTGCGCCGCGCTATCCCGTAGATGCACGTTGTAGATGCTGACGCCGACCAATGCGCCGACGATCGAGAGCAACGATACCGTGAGTAACGCCGCGACCGCCGGTCGGCGTCGCGCCCATTTGCCGACGACTTCGATCGACGTTACCCGGCGCGCTTTGATCGGCCGGCCGTCTAAGAATCGCTGCAAGTCATCGGCCAGTGCCTGGGCACTTGGGTACCGGCGAACCGGATTCTTTTCCAGGCATTTTAAGCAGATTGTCTCCAGGTCAACCGGCACCTTGGGCCGCATCGCGCGGACACGCGACGGCTCGTGCGTGCTGATGTTGCGCAGCACCTCCAGGTCGCTGGCGTTGGCGAAGGGGGGCACGCCAGCCAACAACTCATAAAGGACGGCGCCCAAGCTATAGATGTCTGCCGATGGCCCTGCTTGTTTGCGGGCACCCGCCGCCATTTCCGGCGCCATATAGCGAATGGTGCCGAGCAGTGTCCCGGTTTGCGTCATGTTCTGCTCAGCGTCGGCCAGCTTCGCCAAACCAAAATCGACCAGCTTCGGGATCATGGCTTCTGGCTGTCGCTCATCGGCGCTGTGACGCGCGGCCACCATCAGTACATTGCCGGGCTTGATATCACGATGCATGACACCGCGCTCGTGCGCATGAGCCACCGCCTCGGCCAGGCTGCGAACGATCTCGGCGGCCTCGCGCGGCGAGGCCGGCCCTGTTTTTTTGTGCAGCCAGTCGCTGAGCGTCATGCCGGGACAGAACTGTGAAACGATGAACGGTAACATGCCGTCGAGCCCGGCTTCGAGCACGGCCACGATGTGCGGATGATCGAGTTTGGCCGCGGCTCGTGCTTCCTGCTCGAAACGGGCCTGCAGCTCCTTCGAGAGCATGGCCTCGATCTTGGGGACCTTGATCGCGACGTGCCGTTCGGTGCGCGGGTCCCAGGCGCGATACACGATGCCAAAACCGCCCGAACCGAGCTCATCGAGAATCTCGAAACGCCCTAACTGTCGCGGGCGTGGGAACGGGGTCGTCTCCGATCCAATGTGTGATCGCTCCGCGCGCGACTCTGGCTGACTGCCGACGGCGGCCAGCAGATCGATGCAGAGTTTTGCGCGCGCCAGGCGTTCGGCCTGTTCCGGAGGCAAATCGTTATCTGCGATCGATGATGACACATGGGCCTGTTCGTCGCCCATCGTCAGCCCGGCATCGTGCAGTTCCTGATGCGCGACCAGGCGATCCACGATCCGATCATCGAGCGAGTCATCGTCCATCGTTGACATACGAGGCAAGCTCATTGGCAAGTTGTTCGATGGCGCGACCCCATAGCTTCCGTACCGCCTCGGCCGATCGCCCCAGCGATTCTCCGACACGATCGAAAGGCCATCCGGCGAACGTGCGCAGTTCGATCACGCGGGCGTAGTCAGGCGGCAGTTTGCGAAGCGCCGCCTGCACGGCCTCGCATGTCTCAGACGTGACGATGCGCTGGCTGGGCGAGGGGGACTGGGATGCCAAATGCAGTGGACGAGCTGAGGTGGATCCCGTCGACGGCAATCGCACTTCGAGTGCGACATCGCGCTTCTGTGTCGTCCGGAAGCGTCGTTGCGCGTCCTGCAAGTTGTGCAGCAAGATCTGCCGCAGCCACGCTTTCAATTCTGCTTCGGTCGTGCCTGTGAATCGACGGAAGTCGCGGCCCGCTTGCAGGAATGTGTCCTGCACCAGGTCCGAGGCAGCTACCTTGGCGACCAGGTTCGTCTGCAACTCGTCGTTCGCAACCCGCAAAAGGTAGTCGCGATAGAAGTCGAACAACTGACCGAGTGCGCCATACGACCCGCCCTGGGCCGAGGCAATTGAATGGGCAAGAGGCGGACCGACAGCGCGGTCATCTGCGGACGATAACGACATTCACGGCCCCAAACGCGGAAACAAGCAGCGGAACGACTTGTTACACCGCAGCTATTATGGCCAATAAACCGTCCACCTGGTGAACATTTTGTGGTAAGTTTCGCGAACTCAAAAGCGGGTCGCCCCCCCCGTTTGCGGAGAGGGCGGCGGGCGGCGAGACGTCCATGCCAAGGAACACCCGGCGCGTCTGGCGACTGCGGTTCTGAGGGCGAGGATCCAAACGATGGTGGGCAACATTGCCCCCACTTCCACTACTCCCTACGGGTTCCATAAACAGCACGCCGACGAGCGACGTGCTGCCATCTACGCGTATGCGCGCACGACTATGCTCCGATGCTTGAAATTCGAAGAGGGGAAGTAACGCTCGACTTTGAGCTGACGCGGCTACCAGGAGCAACGTGATGTGTCGATAAATGACACCGCGCATCGCACTCTCTTTGCGTCTATGTCCTGCAATTATCGATGATCGAACGACGGTCTCGGCCCCCGCGGGATCTGACGTTCGGCATCTTGCTTCTTTTTTCATGAGCGGTTCCATTGGCATTGACTACGGATAAGCCGCATGGTTTCGAATGCATCAAGGTAGGAGTAAGAGATGGACAGCGTGCTCTTTCAGTCGTTCCGTCTGCATGACCTGAATCTGCGGAACCGGATTGTCATGGCCCCCATGACCCGCGGCAGGGCAGGCGTTGCGCGCCTGCCGAATTCCCTGATGGCCGAATACTACGCACAGCGCAGTTCTGCGGGACTGATCATCAGCGAAGCCGTCACCATCTCGGACGAGGCCAACGGTTGGAACGAGACGCCAGGTATCTACACCAACGAGATGACGGATGGCTGGAAGCTCACCACTCGCGCCGTACATGACCGGGGTGGCGTGATTTTCCTCCAGCTATGGCATACCGGGCGGGCATCCCACAGCAGCTTCCACGGCGGCCAGCCCGCTGTTTCTTCGTCAGCCATTAAAATCAACGAGCCGTATATCCACACGCCGCTCGGCAAACAACCGCATGAGATCCCGCGAGAACTTGTCACGTCAGAGGTTCCGCGCGTCGTGACGGACTATGGGCGAGCCGCCGAGCGAGCCAAGAAAGCTGGATTCGATGGGGTCGAAATCCATGCCGCGAATGGCTACTTGATCGATCAATTCCTTCAGTCGAAAACCAACCATCGCAGCGATGAGTATGGCGGAAGTGTCGAAAAGCGTTACCGCTTCTTGCAGGAAGTGGTCGAAGCGGTAGCGTCGGTCTGGCCGGCCCACCGCGTTGGCGTACGTCTCGCTCCTAATGGGACCTATAACGACATGGGATCGCCGGACTACCGCGAGCAGTTTACGTTTGTCGCCCAGCAACTCGACCGTTTCGGGCTGGCGTATTTGCACGTGGTAGACGGGCTGGCCTTCGGCTTCCACCAACTTGGCCAACCGATGACTTTGGCCGAATTTCGCACGATCTTCCATGGCCCGCTCATGGGAAACTGCGGATACACCAAGGAAACGGCAGAAAGGACAATCGCCAATGGGGATGCCGACCTCATGTCCTTTGGGCGGCCCTTCATTAGTAATCCGGACCTCGTGGACCGATTCCGAAACGATTGGCCGCTTGCCGAACCGGCATCACAGGCCGATTGGCAGTCGCCCACTGGGATAAAGGGATACACGGACTTTCCGGCTTTCGCGCAGACATGACCTGGCGAGGTGACATGTGCCGGGACTCTTTTAATGACTTCTCGGCGAAGGCAGAATTCTCTATTCACAGACCGCGGTAGTGCGACTGATTCCCATGCCAAGCAGAGACTGATGCCAGCGTGAGCAAGTACAGTCCGGATATTCTCGCCAAAGATCTCGACGTCATTTTCTGCGGTCTCAATCCGGCTCTGAGTGCCGCGGTATCGGGTCACAATTTTTCACATCCCAGCAATCGCTTTTGGGCTGCGCTGCATCAGGCCGGGTTTACTGACGCGCGTATTGATCCCGAACATGAGCGGCGGCTACTCAAATACCGCTGCGGCATCACGGCCGTCGTCGAACGGCCGACAAAACGAGCCCATGAAGTACGGCATGGCGAGTTCAAAATGGTTCGTCGCAGGTTTGAGGCCAAGATGCGCCGATACGCGCCGCGCTCTGTGGCCTTTCTTGGCAAGCGAGCGTTTGCTGCGATGACGGGGCAAGCTGCTCCCGACTGGGGACGGCAATCAACCGAGTTCGCAGGCACGATTGTGTGGATTCTTCCTAACCCGAGCGGCCTCAACCGAAGTTTTACGTTCGCTCGTCTGGTAGAGGCCTATCGCGAGTTGCACGAAGCGCTGTACCAATCGGCGCAAAATGGCGAACGAGAATCAGTATAGCCGCCCGTTATCTCGAATAGAATCTGTATCGCAGCTGTCCCGCCGTCCTGGGATAGCACGCTCGAAACTGGCCGACGTGATACACAGGCTGCACTTTAGCCGGCTGCGAGATGCGGTCGATCCGCCCACAGGGCTAAGCCTGTCAGCAAACGAATCGGGCTGCCGCCGTCGATCGGATTCGAGAAACGGGTCTGCGCCTCGGGCTTGGGCAGAATTCGGTCCACTTCGAAAGCATCGAGCATGCCGTACAGGCGAGACCGCGATGGCTCTGCGGTGCGGCGAAGATCGCGCCAGCGCGGATGGTCGATGTTGAACAGGCGCGAATAGCGTCGCGGGTCGAAGCCACGCATCCGCAACCAGTAGTAAGCGCGCAGGTGGCGATCGACTTTGCTTATCAGGCGCCCCACTCGGCCCAGGCGGGCCTGTCGCTGCGAGAGCCTCAAAAACGAAAACGAGTTTCCATCCACGGGGATTCTCGACAGATCGGGGCGCATCGCCGTCAGGATGTCGGCTTCCAGCCCGCGGCCCTGATATGCCGTGGGCGGTAGCCCAAGAATCGATTCTACAAGTTGCCGATCGTTGCCCGGAAGCAGGGGCCAGGAGTTGAACGTCGTGCGATGCAACACCGATCCGATGTGGTTTCTGATGCGTTGATCCCATCTCACCAGAGCGGACTGAACGGGTGGTGGCAGCCGACCGCTCATGCATGCGACTCTTGCTTGAGCGACGACGGCGTCGACGAGTTCGCGACCGTCATTCCCCAGCATCGCAACCAGTCGGGCCCTGGCCACGCCCCAGCGGTTCATCGCCCACACGAGCCGCTCGAAGGACCAACCTCCCGCCTGATCGCGGCCACTCAGGAAACACAACGGTTGAAAGACCCGATCGAGCAACATGCCTGACCAGAAATAGCGACCCGGTGACGATGCCAGCGCCAATCCTTCGGCAAAATCCTCGGGGCTGGGAGCCGAGCTGAGA
The DNA here is from genome assembly GCA_036499395.1 of Pirellulales bacterium. NCBI lineage: Bacteria > Pseudomonadati > Planctomycetota > Planctomycetia > Pirellulales > Pirellulales bacterium. Next base: position 79,820 of record DASYDW010000017.1, on the reverse strand, counting down.
TGACCGAAACGGACGGTCTCTCGCACAGCGCTTGTGAAATCGATCCTGCTCGATTCGGTGGGAATGATCTGTTGCGTAAGCCCTAGTTGCGTGGCTACGGAACTGCCGGCAATCACTTCGTGGTCGCCCGGCTCGCCGAGAATGAGTGCTCGCGTGGGGATTCCGCTCTCGACAAGCGAGGCTGCCACCAGCCGCGAGTCGAGACCGCCGGACAGTAGCATCGACGTTTCGGAATTTCCCGGACGGTGACGGCGGATTGCGCGGAGAAACTCCGCTCCGATGCGCTCTCGTAAGTCCGCTGGTGATTCGTCCGCCGGCGGTGGGCTGGGGATCGGATGATACGTTTCTACCAGATCGCTTCCCTTTTCGATCGTCCATCGCAGTTGATGCCCGGTGGCCACCCGCCTTACTCCGGCGAGCAATGCCCGATTATCCATCAGGCCATGTCCGAAAAGGATGCCGGCCAGGCCGAGTCGGTCGATCGTAAAGCAAAACCGTGGGTGCGCCGCGATGGCTTCAGGAGTGCTGGACGCCAAAAGCACGCTATCGCCTTTGGCTCCCAACTCCGCGAAGTACAGCGGGAACAGGCCAAACGGATCGATGCCCGTGACCAGCCCGCGCCTGCTGTCATACACAAGGCCCAGGTGATAGCCATCGAATGTGTCCGAAGCCGCTGCCGGGTCGCGCCACCGTGCGGCCAGATCTTGGGCGGTGAGCCAGGTGCCTGCGTCGTCGATGGCATAGCCGATCAGGATGGCCAGCGAGTCGGCGTTGCGGTGGACGCTGACCGGCGCGTTGTCGCTGCAACCCCATACGCACGTCAGGTCGCCGGCTTCCGCGGTGTGTATCGTGGCGTGAGGGAGATCACCGAACAGTTTCTGCACGCGGCCAGAGAATTCGCGGCGCCGGGTGTGGTCGCAATCGATTGCAAGTGCGAGATGAGCCAAGGATGAACTCCTGATCGATCGTTAGGCCGCGCGTCGGTTCTTCGGAAGGGCTTCCTCTAGGCTGCCAGCAAATCGGCAGCTGAGGTCCGCGAGCCAGGTGTCATGCATCGAGCGGTTTTTGTGGTAATCGTTCGCCAACGCCATTACGTCACGACCGGCGTGCAAGCCAGCGATCGCGAAGTGCAACCGGTCGGTAATGATCCGTCGATGGGCGGCAGCCAAGGCAAGATAAGGCCCGACGGTCCTGCAAAGCTTGACCGGATCGCGAGCGAACAGCCGTTGCCGGGTGCCTTTCCGTTCGCGATCGCGACGGAGAAACACGCCCAGGTCCTTCGTCGCGCGCCCCGGTGCAGGCCAGGCCAAGCCCAGCGCCAGATCCGGGGCCAATATGCCCGCCGGGTGTAGTCGCAAGCTCTCGCGTTCGCGCACGAAGACGCGCTGGAACGCTCCCTCTTCCGGAGTGGCAAACGATTGCGGCAGGACGATCAGTGGTAAACCGGCCGCCAAGGCCTTTCTTCGTAGCTCGTAATTGTTCATGTAGCGGGTGCCCATGTTGCCTCCGCCGCCAAAGACCAGCAGATCGAAATCGGCAACACGCGGCAAATCGCAAAGCGACCAGCGGACGCCGAATTCCGCGAACAATTGCGTCATCGCCAGTTCGATCAGGTCGTCGCCGACATTTCCCAGCGGACGAACATAGCCCACGCGCTTTCCCAGGAGCGAGGTTAGACCCGAGGTGTACTTCATTGACATTACCTCGCGAGACTGCGATCGAACTACCGGGACAACAGTGCAGAACACGGTTCCTGCGATCAAGGAGAAATCCACTGCGACGACGACCGCCTTGTGCTTCAGCGGTGGCTTGATTTCACAACGCACGATCACCACGGCTTCCAACTGGCGCGCTGCCGCAATGAGGGCGTGGCGGCGTCGACGGCTCAGCAAGCCAGGGGCCGAGATCAAGCGACGACGTCGGCCGCTTTTGCACGGAGCCGAGGGACAACTCCTGTTATTGAAACCACAAGTGACCAGTTGAGACGAGCAGGCCCCTGGGCGCCGCACGCCCTCCGTCCGGTTTCGCCCCGTCTGGCCGAGCAACGTAGAATTGGCCTGTGCAATAACCGTGCTCGACCCAAGCGCCAACTTCACCTTGCTCACGGTCAGGTCTTATGGGACTTCGTGAATACCAACGCAAGCGAGACTTCTCGCGCACCGCCGAACCGCGTGGGAAGAAGATCACGAAACACGAAGCTCCGATCTTCGTCGTGCAAAAACATGACGCCTCGCATTTGCACTACGATTTTCGGCTCGAGATGGATGGCGTTCTGAAAAGTTGGGCCGTTCCCAAGGGGCCTGACACCGATCCGGCCGTGAAACGATTGGCCATGCAGGTCGAGGATCATCCACTCGAATATGCCAACTTCGAGGGCATCATTCCCGCCGGCGAGTACGGCGGTGGAACCGTGATGCTTTGGGATCGGGGGACGTGGCAGCCCGTCGAAAAGGATTTCCGACGAGCCTACCGCGAAGGTCGGCTGAAGTTCGTTCTGCACGGCGAGAAGCTGCGCGGTGGCTGGATGCTCGTTCGCCGCGGCGGAAGAACGGATGCCGCTGACGAGCGTCACTGGTTTCTCTTCAAGGAACGGGACGAGTTCGCGGACTCGAAGAATTCAATCACCGAGGCCAAGCCACTGAGCGTCGCGACGAAACGTGATCTCGACGAAATCGCGGCCCAGGCGGATCGCACTTGGGGGCCAGGCGGCGAAACGCGGCACAAAAAGATGCCCGCAAAAAAGGCAACCGCGGGCGCTCGGGCTGGCACGTCAAAAGCGCATGCCCGGAAAGTCGGCGCCGCCAAACATTCCATTCGCGATCACAAACCGAAAGAGCGTGCTACGGCCCCCGACGTTATCCGCGGCGTCAACCTCACTCATCCCGAAAAGATTCTCTATCCTGACGACGAATACACTAAACGCGACCTGGCCGAGTATTACCAACAGGTTGCCGTGTGGATGTTGCCGCACGTCATCGATCGGCCGCTGGCGATCGTGCGTTGCCCGGCGGGCTGTGGAAAACCCTGCTTCTTTCAAAAGCATCCTGGCGAAGGAGCACCGAAACACCTGAAGCCGGTTGACGTCTCGCTCACGTCGAAGGCCGATTATAATTTGACGATCAACGACACGGCCAGCCTGATCGAGCTCGTGCAATTAAACGTGTTGGAAATCCACGTGTGGGGCTCGAAGGCCAAAAAGCTCGAGCGCCCGGATCGCTTGATCTTCGACCTCGATCCCGATCCGCAAGTTGCCTGGCCCGAGGTGATCAGTGCCGCCCAGGCCGTGCGTTTGGTCCTGGAAGAGTTGGGACTTACGACGTTCCTCAAAACCACCGGAGGCAAGGGGCTGCACGTTGTTGTGCCGATCGCGGCGCGCACGGAATGGGATGACGCCAAAACGTTCTGCAAGCTGGTCGCCGATTTTATCGTTCATGCGGCCCCCAACCGATTCATTGCCACCATGAGCAAATCCGCCCGCCGGGGAAAAGTGTTCATTGACTATTTGCGCAACGGGCGCGGGGCCACGGCCGTCGCACCGTTTTCCACGCGCGCGCGTCCCTCGGCTCCGATCAGCATGCCCATCGGTTGGGACGACCTTTCGCCGCGCATGCACTCGGATCAGTTTACGATCGCGAATACCGTGGAGCGACTCGCGAAGCTGAAGCACGATCCGTGGGCCGATATCGCGGACGTCCGCCAATCAATCACCAAGGCTATGCTCAAGCGCCTGCAGCTGTGATCAACGCGGCGGAACGATTTCGACTTGGCACACGGCGGGGTATCCAAGCTACTTTCGGTTGCTAGCATAGAGCGCCCGTTGCCAGGGTCTTTGTTTTTCCTTCGACCTTTCGAAGCACGTAAAACGCCGCGACGCATTCGTTCGCCGCGCAGGCGGCACCGCGCGGATCGCGATCACTCCAAGAATGCCAGCGTTGCCCAATACCATGAATGCGGATATCGATCTCATGGCGTTCGCTGCCGGCCTGGGGTTCGCGCCACTGGTGGGAATCATCTTCGGCTTGACGTACGCGGGGCTCGCCATCGGCAAAGTGCCGGGCCTGCGCATGGACCGCGCGGGGATCGCGATCGTCGGCGCGGCTGCTATGCTGGCTTGCGGCGCGCTCGACTTATCCGAGGCGGCGCGGTCCGTCGACTACCAGACCATCGTTTTATTGTTCGCCATGATGGTCGTGGTCGCTTATTTGCGGCTGGCCGGCTTCTTCGCCCTGGTCACCGATAACATTGCCATGCACTGTTCGGGGCCCTTGTCGTTGTTGGCGGTTACGATCGGCCTGTCCGGAATCTTGTCGGCCTTTCTGGTCAATGACGTTGTCTGTGTCGCACTCACGCCGCTAGTCCTACATCTTTGCCAGCGGCTCGGTCGGCCAGCGATACCTTACCTGGTCGGGCTGGCCACGGCCTCGAACATCGGATCGGTGGCGACCATCACGGGCAATCCTCAGAACATCATCATCGGCTCGCTGTCTGAAATCTCTTACCTGCGATTTGCCGCCCGGCTGGCGCCCGTGGCGGCTGTGGGCTTATTCATCGATTTCGCGGTCGTCGTGTTTGTTTACCGCGGCTCGCTGTTTGCGAGCCGCCCCCGTAGCACGTTGCCGAATCATGGGGCTACGCCAATCGTCCATCGCCGCTTGCTCATTAAAAGCGTCGCTGTGACGCTGGTCACGATCGTGCTCTTCTTCACTGGCAAGCCGATTGCGATGATTGCGTTGGCTGCCGCCGGCATATTGATGATCGACCGAGTCCGGCCCGAAAAGGTTTATCGAGCGATCGATTGGCAGTTGCTCGTCATGTTTGCGGGCCTGTTCGTCGTCGTGCATGCCTTTGACAAGCATGTGGTCAGCCAATGGGACCTGGAACGCTGGCAAATCGTCCAACAATCGCCGGTACTGATGATCAGCGCACTTTCGGTTGCACTTTCGAACTTGGTATCCAACGTGCCGGCAGTCCTGTTATTCCAGCCGCTCGTTGAGATCATTCCGCAGCGCGAACAAGCATGGCTGGCTTTGGCGATGTCGAGCACATTGGCTGGGAACCTAACGATCTTGGGGTCGGTGGCGAATCTTATCGTCGTTGAGAATGCGCATCGCGCCGGTACTGAGTTAGGGTTCGTCGAATATCTCAAAGTCGGGGTGCCGCTGACGATCGCCACCACCTTGGTCGGGATCGCCTGGCTGAGCTTGACCAGCTATTGATCGCGGCGCACCTAAGCTCGCGCATCAAGGCGGCTAACAACTTCCGCTCAAACGCCTGCAAGCTGCTGTGTGCTGTCGGAGAAAAGTCCCGGTTAGCGTGGCACGCGATTTGCAAAACGGCATTCGCACTATCTTTTGGCGTCCTTGGCCGGCGGCGGATCGCGCTGTGACGCCTGTTGGAAGGTTTGCGCGCCGTGCGTGGAGTCGCACTTCGTTCGTCCCGCAAGGCCGTTGCGCCCCTAAGCACTCACACCAACGGCACACGAGCACTAGCCGCCAACCATTCAGATTGGTCGAGGAACTGCCATGCACGAGCGTCGACGAATTATGACGAGGATGAATCTTTTGACGCTTTTGGCGTTTGCTCTATCGCTAGCCACCAGCATCGTCAGTGCTGCCCAATTGGCGGACGCCACTGCGCCAGCGACACAGGATGCGGCGAAGGCGACCCCTGCGGCGCCACACAATACCAGTCCGCCGGCAACTAAGGTCGACGTAGCGCCCTTGGCGCGCGATGACGAAATTCAAACACGCCTGCTGAGAATCCTTCGCGTGGCAGAACTGTTCGAGAATCCGCAGGTCACGGTCAAGGACGGTGTCGTGTTTCTCGATGGGCGTACTTCGGTCGACGCGAACAAGGATTGGGCCGGCGATCTGGCGCGAAATACCGAGGACGTCGTCGCGGTGGTCAACCACATCGAGGTCGTACACACATCGCTGTGGGACTTCGGACCTGCCGTGGACAGCCTCAAACAGATGGAGGTCAACCTGGTGCGATCACTGCCGCTCATCGCGTGCGGCGTGGCGATCCTGGGGCTCTCCTTTGCTGCCGCGGTTGCGGTGACGCGGTGGCTGCGCCACGGCCTCGAGCGCAAAGTCCAGGCACCGCTGTTGCGCGAAGTGTTCGCACGGTGCGGTGGCTTTCTCGTGCTTGTGATCGGGCTCTACGTCACCCTACGCATTGCCAATCTCACGCACCTGGCGCTCACTATTTTAGGAGGCACGGGTCTGTTGGGTTTGGTCCTGGGCATCGCGTTCGGCAATATCACCGAGAATTTTTTGGCCAGCATCCTGTTGAGCATGCAGCAGCCATTTCACATTGGCGATCTGGTGCAAATCGCGGACATCATGGGCTACGTGCAGCGATTGACGACGCGCACCACGATCGTCGCTACGGTCGACGGCAACGAAGTGCAAATCCCTAACGCGACGATCTATAAGAGCGTAATCCGTAATTTCAGCACTATTCCGAACTGCCGCGTCGACTTTTCGATCGGCGTGCCGCGCGTCGATGTTGATGGCGCGCAGCAACGGGCGATGGACGTTCTAACCCATCATCCGGCAGTGCTTGCAGAACCTGAACCTACGGTTTTGGTCGATAGCGTCAACGACGCCAATGTGTCGCTGCGAAGCTACTTCTGGATCAATGGGCGAGAAAACAGTTGGTTGAAAGTCCGTTCGTCAGTGATGCGGCTAGTTATGCACGCGATTGATGAGCGCGCGGCGCGCACGACGCCCTCTGAGAGCACAGCCAAGCCGGACTTGCACGGTAAGCAACCTCCAGGGGCGCGATCTTCTCGTGAACATTCTGAATCCGGATCGACCGGCGCCGTGGCCACGAAAGCCGAGGGAAACCTTTCGACCGAAGCCACGGAAATCAAGGAGCAAGTGAAGGACGCCCGGCATGACGGAGGCGAAAACCTTCTTCTGTCCGCCGCGGACGATCGGAATGGTTCGGCCCGTCACACGGCTGGAGATGATTAATTGGCATCGGATGTGCTTTACGGACGGGCGAAGTTTCTCCGCATTTCGCGTAGGAGTTATCACCGTGACAAAGAGATCGCGTCCAACGGAAGACGACCCATCCAGTGAAGCCAACTGCCCCTCACCGGCGGAAGTTGAACGCCAGTGCCTGGAAATTCAAAAGCATTGGTCGGTGCGAGACCGTCGTCGACGTACCGTGACCGCGTCGCACGGGTGGTCTGCACCCCTGGTGAGTCTAGCCGATGCGCCCCATGAAAGATCGTCGCATTGGTCTTTGGCATTTTGATGAGCAGGCGGACCGGCGCGAACACATAGATCACCAATTCATTGAATCAAGCTCGGGCGCGAATCAGCCAGTTTGGCAAGGTGCTGTGCAAGAATCGCCCAGGCGTGATGGCATGCGTTGTGCGGAATTCGCCTCTCGATACGAGCGCGTGCTCGGAAAAACGTTTTTCACGTCAGAGTGAGGGAATCAGCCATGTCCAAGTTCATGTTCGCCAGCGCCCTGGTTGCCACGTTGGTCGTTGTGAGCCCACTGCGGGCAGCCGACACCGTTGTCAGCGGACCGACGGGTCTGTATCGCGTCAGCACAATTGAAAGTCTTAAGGTGTTCAACCGCAGTGGTGATAACCTCGGTAAGATCAAGGATCTTGTCCTGGACGCCCGCACCGGCCGAGTCAGCTATGCCGTGCTCGATTTCGGCGGGTTTCTCGGTGTCGGCGATAAATACTTCGCCGTTCCGTGGCATGCGTTTAAATATGAGACGAGTAACAACGAAGAACGTCTAGTTCTCGACGTCACGAAAGATCGCCTGAAAAACGCGCCGGGCTTCGACAGCAAGCACTGGCCCAATATGGCCGATCCGACGTTCTCGCAGGGGATCGAGAAGTTTTACGGTCCTGAGCCTACAGCTCGCCGGTGAGATTGCCTTTAGCCTGGAGATTTCCCGGTGAACCCGTCGACCAGCCAGCCGCGTGCTGGTTGGTCGACTTTTTTATGTCGCTGCGCTGAGTGGCATGAAGTCAATGATCAAGGGCTCGACGTCATGGCCGACTCTGCAGCTCGATTCGTACCGCAAACCAACAGCCTCGCGAAACTGCAGGCTGCGGCTGCCGATTGTCAGGGTTGCGATCTTTACCGCCGCGCGACGCAGACCGTCTTCGGCCAGGGGCGTGCCAAGGCTCCCTTGATACTGATTGGCGAAACACCCGGCGACGCCGAGGATCGCGCGGGGCGCCCTTTCTTAGGGCCGGCCGGTCGGCTCTTAGATGAAGCTCTGGCCGACGCCGGCATCGATCGCGCGGACTGTTACGTGACCAACGCCGTAAAGCACTTCAAATGGACACCACGTGGCAAGAAGCGTTTGCACAGCAAGCCGAGCTCGCGCGAGATTCTGGCTTGCCGCCCCTGGCTCGAGGCGGAACTCGCGATCCTCGCACCGCAATTGATCGTTTGCCTAGGCGCGACGGCCTCGCAGGCTCTCTTGGGTCGTGCTTTTCGGATTACCAAGAGTCGCGGCGAGGTCGCAACCAGCGATTCGTCCGGGTGGGTCCTGGCGACCTATCATCCTTCGGCAGTATTACGCGCGCCCCGTCCCGCGGATCGGCACCGGATGCGCAGCGAACTGGTCGATGACTTGAAAACAGCCTGTCGATGGCTGGCGACCCATGTTGGCCAGGCAAACCGCGCAATGAAGAATCAGTCGACGTAAGTACCGGGCAGGCCCGCAGGTTTGGTGCGGAACAGGCGCATGGGCGGCATGCACAAAGAAATTCCCACCATCGTCGTAGATGTTTGGTCCTCATGACGCGTAGTTCTTTGACCTTAAGAGAACTATGCGATGCTGGCAGCTTGCCTATTTTTTCGTCTTCGCCGTTTCTCCGTCCTGTAACGGCGAAGCATCTTGGACGATTTCCTACCCCGGCATATCGATTGCATCAGGAGTAAATTACCGCGACGTCGACGGAAGAAAAACGAAAGGGCTGGACTTGCACCGGTCGCCTGGCGACCACGATGGTTGAAATCGATCCATCTGCGCGCGCGATGCCGCCGGATGAAGGATGCTTTCTGCTGAGCTGCGCGCCAATCGGCTCTCGGATTTTCTCGCAAGGAGCGATTCTTATGGCTGTGGTCGAATCGTCCGACAGAATCGGTCAAGAGCAGGTGGATCTCGAGACCTTGCTCGTCGCTCTAACCGCCCTACGGAAGGGGGATTTCACCGTCCGATTGCCGAGGACCTGGGTCGGGCTCGGGGGAAAGGTTGGCGACACCTTCAACGAGGTCATGGACCAAATGGAGGGCATGACCAACGAGGTCGACCGTATCAGCCGGGTCGTTGGTAAAGAGGGCAAGATCAAGGAACGCGCATCGATCGGCGGCCTGACCGGATCCTGGGCCGGGACGATCGATTCGATGAACGCGCTGGTAGGCGACCTGGTACGACCGACGAGTGAAATGGCACGGGTCATCGGCGCCGTCGCGCGCGGTGACCTGTCTCAGTCGATGGCCATGGAAATCGATGGCCGGCCGGTCGAGGGCGAATTCCTGCGAACGGCCCGCACCGTGAATCGAATGGTCGAACAGCTCGGGTCGTTCGCTTCGGAAGTCACGCGCGTCGCTCGCGAGGTCGGTACCGATGGCAAGCTGGGCGGCCAGGCCGAAGTCAAACGTGTGGCCGGCATCTGGAAGGATCTGACCGACAGCGTGAACTCGATGGCCGGCAACCTGACGGCCCAGGTGCGCAATATCGCGGACGTCACGACGGCCGTCGCTAACGGTGACTTGTCGAAAAAAATCACGGTCGACGTCCGCGGTGAGTTCCTCGAGCTGAAAGACACGATCAACACGATGGTCGATCAGCTCCGTTCGTTCGCGGCCGAAGTGACGCGCGTTGCGCGCGAGGTCGGCACCGAAGGCAAGCTCGGCGGCCAGGCGCGCGTCGAAGGTGTTTCCGGTACATGGAAAGATCTGACCGACAGCGTCAATTTCATGGCCAGCAACCTGACAGCCCAGGTGCGCAATATCGCGGCCGTCAGCACGGCCATCGCCAACGGCGACTTGTCGAAGAAGATCACGGTCGACGTGAAGGGAGAAATCCTCGAACTAAAGAACACGACCAACACAATGGTCGATCAGCTCAGTTCGTTCGCCGCGGAAGTCACGCGAGTTTCGCGCGAGGTCGGCACCGAAGGCAAGCTAGGCGGCCAGGCCGACGTCAAAGGTGTCGCCGGCACGTGGAAGGACCTCACCGACAGTGTCAACTTCATGGCCAGCAATCTCACCGGCCAGGTGCGCAATATTGCCGACGTGACGACCGCCGTGGCTAACGGCGACTTGTCGAAGAAAATCACGGTCGACGTAAAGGGAGAAATCCTCGAGCTGAAGAACACTGTCAATACGATGGTCGATCAGCTCAGCTCGTTCGCCGCGGAAGTGACTCGCGTCTCGCGCGAGGTCGGTACCGAAGGCAAGCTTGGTGGCCAGGCCGACGTCAAAGGTGTCGCCGGCACGTGGAAGGACCTGACCGATAGCGTCAATTTCATGGCCAGCAATCTGACGACGCAGGTCCGCAACATCGCCGAGGTCACTACGGCCGTAGCCAAGGGAGACCTGTCGAAGAAGATCGAAGTCGACGTGCGCGGCGAAATCCTGGAATTGAAAAACACCATCAACACGATGGTCGATCAATTGCGCGCCTTCGCTTCGGAAGTCAGCCGCGTCGCGCGCGAGGTCGGCACCGAAGGAAAGCTGGGCGGACAGGCCGACGTCCGCGACGTGGCCGGAACGTGGAAAGACCTGACAGACAGCGTCAATTTCATGGCCGGCAACCTCACCTCGCAGGTGCGCAACATCGCCGAGGTTAGCAAGGCCGTGGCAAGCGGCGACCTCTCGAAGAAGATCACGGTCGATGTGAAAGGGGAGATTCAAGAGCTGAAGAACACGATCAACACGATGGTCGACCAGCTCAGTTCGTTTGCCGCGGAAGTCACCCGCGTTTCACGCGAAGTCGGCACCGAAGGCAAACTAGGCGGACAGGCTGACGTCAAAGGTGTAGCCGGCACGTGGAAGGACCTGACCGACAGTGTCAATTTCATGGCCAGCAATCTGACGGGCCAGGTCCGCAACATCGCCGACGTGACCACGGCCGTCGCGCGTGGCGACTTGTCGAAGAAAATCACGGTCGACGTGCGCGGCGAGATTTCCGAGCTGAAGAACACCATCAACACGATGGTCGATCAACTTCGTAGTTTTGCGGCCGAGGTGACGCGCGTCGCACGTGAAGTCGGCACCGAAGGCAAGCTGGGCGGGCAGGCTGACGTCCGCGGCGTCGAAGGAACCTGGCGCGATCTGACGGACAGCGTCAACTCAATGGCCGGCAATCTCACGGGCCAGGTGCGCAATATCGCCGAAGTTACCACGGCCGTGGCCACCGGCGACTTGTCGAAAAAGATCACGGTCGATGTTCGCGGCGAGATTCTCGAGCTGAAAAATACGATCAACACGATGGTCGATCAGTTGCGTTCGTTCGCTTCGGAAGTGACCCGCGTGGCACGCGAAGTCGGTACCGAAGGCAAGCTCGGCGGTCAGGCGGATGTGAAAGGGGTCTCCGGCACGTGGAAGGACCTCACCGACAATGTGAATTTCATGGCCGGTAATCTCACCGGCCAGGTGCGCGGTATCGCCCGCGTCGTTACCGCAGTCGCCAATGGCGACTTGCAGCAAAAGCTGACGGTCGAAGCCAAAGGCGAAATCGCCGCCCTGGCCGACACGATCAACAGCATGATAGATACCTTGGCGACGTTCGCCGACCAGGTAACAGGCGTGGCCCGCGAAGTCGGCGTCGAAGGAAAGCTTGGCGGTCAGGCCAGCGTTCCTGGCGCGGCCGGCACGTGGAAGGGTCTGACGGAAAACGTCAATCAGCTCGCCGCCAACCTGACCACGCAAGTTCGCGCCATCGCCGAGGTCGCCACGGCCGTCACCAAGGGGGACCTCACACAGTCAATCAAGGTCGAAGCCCAGGGCGAAGTCGCCGCTCTGAAGGACAACATCAATGAGATGATTGTCAACCTGAAAGACACCACGCTGAAAAACGCCGAGCAGGATTGGTTGAAGACCAACCTGGCCAAGTTCAGCCGAATGTTGCAGGGTCAAAAAGACATGTTGACCGTCGGCCGGCTGATCCTTTCGGAACTGGCCCCCGTGGTCACGGCACAGCATGCCGTCTTTTACATTTACGATAACGCCGGTGACAAGCCACGGTTGAAACTGCTCGCCAGTTACGCCTATGGACGTCCGGACGACGTCGGTCGGCAACTCGATCTGGGGCAAGGTTTGATCGGACAATGTGCTCTCGAAAAGCGCAAAATCCTGCTGAGCAACGTGCCCCCGGATTACGTGCGCATTTCGTCGGGACTTGGTAGTGCCGTGCCGGTCAATATCCTCGTGCTGCCGGTGGTCTTCGAAGGGCAGGTCAAGGCGGTTCTCGAGCTGGCTTCCTTCGAACGGTTCAATCCGACACATCAGGCCTTCCTCGATCAGTTGACCGAAGGCATCGGCATCGTGCTCAACACGATCGCCGCCAACATGCGCACCGAGGATCTACTCACGCAATCGCAATCTCTGGCTCTGGAACTGCAAAGCCGGCAGGAAGAATTGCAGCAAACCAACGAAGAGCTGCAGGAAAAGGCCCGTCTGCTCGCCGATCAGAATGTGGAAGTCGAGCAGAAGAACCAGGAAGTCGAGCAAGCCCGCCAGGCCTTGGAGGAAAAAGCCGAGCAATTGGCACTCACGTCGAAATACAAATCCGAGTTCTTGGCAAATATGTCGCACGAGTTGCGCACGCCGCTGAACAGCTTACTGATCCTGTCGGATCAATTGTCGAAGAATCCCGACGGCAACCTCAGCCCGAAACAGACCGAATACGCCAAGACGATTCATTCGTCCGGCAATGACCTGCTGATGCTGATTAACGACATTCTCGACCTGTCGAAGATCGAATCCGGAACCGTGGTGCTGGACCTGGGCGAGTTGCGTTTCACCGACATTCACGGTTACGTCGAGCGCACCTTCCGGCACGTGGCCGAGGCGAAAGGGGTCGACTTCGCCGTCGAGATCGACGCATCGTTGCCGCGAACGCTGACCACCGACAGCACGCGGTTGCAGCAGATCATCAAGAATCTGCTCTCGAATGCGTTCAAATTCACACACCACGGACGGGTTGACCTGCATGTCTCGACGGCACGTTCGGGTTGGAGCCCGGACCATGAAGGACTGAATACCGCGGCCGCGGTTTTGGCATTTGCCGTCAGCGACACGGGGATCGGAATCCCCGCCGAAAAGCAACCGATTATCTTCGAGGCGTTTCAACAGGCGGATGGTAGCACCAGTCGCAAGTACGGTGGCACGGGCTTGGGCCTGGCGATCAGCCGAGAGATCTCGCGGCTTTTGGGGGGAGAAATTTGCCTGGTCAGCACGCCGGGCGCGGGAAGCACGTTCACGCTTTACTTGCCGCAGAGTTTTACGCCGCCGAAGCTCGTGCGCCGACAGGTGGTGCGCCGATCCGCGACGTCGGTGACATCGACCAATGGCGGTGGAACTACGCCACAGATTACGCCGCTGGTCTCGGACGACGACGATCGCAGCTCGCTGGCAGCGACCGACCGGCGCCTCCTGATCATCGACAACGATCTGGACTTCGCCCGCTTCGTGATGGAGACCGGGCACAACGCAGAGTTCAAAGGAATCGTCACGGCTTCAGGCGCGGCCGGCCTGGCGCTGGCGCAGGAGCATCAGCCGCATGCGATCCTGCTGGATATCTCGCTGCCGGACATTGATGGCTGGCGCGTCTTGCGCCGCTTGAAAGGTGATCTATCGCTACGTCACCTACCGGTTTACCTGGTATCGACAACCGATCCCGAGCACCTTCGCGAGGGGATTCATCTCGGCGCGCAAGGCATCCTGCCGAAGCCAATCCACACGGCACGTGAACTGGAACAGTTCCTGATCGACGTGCGACGCTTCGTCGATGCCGAACGGCATTCGGTTCTCGTCGTGGACGAGGATGCCGGCAGTCGTGATGAGATCACGACCGCGCTCGCCCGACTGAACCTGAACGTCAAGGGGTCGTGGTCGGCCGAGGATGCCCTGGAACTGATCTCGCGAGAGCCCGTCGACGCCGTGGTGCTCACGCCACGATTGGGGAAAACGACGGTAGCGCTCGGAGAGCAGTTGAAATCCGCACTGCCCGTTAATTCGCAGCGTCTCTTCTTGTACTCCGGCCGTGATGCCGCGGCAGGCGAAGAAGCACGACGTCATGCGAACGTGATCCAAGAGGTGGGCATGCAGCTGGTCGACGGTCCGGGAAACTTGATCGATCAGGTCGCATTGGCCCTATGTTGTCCCGTCGCCAAGCTGGAAGAATCCTCGCGGCGCACCATTCAAGAGCTGCACGATCCGGCGCGTGTCCTGGTGGGCAAACGCGTGTTGATCGTCGATGACGACATTCGCAATATTTTCGCGCTGACAAGCATCCTCGAACGTCAAGACGTAATCACGGTCTCGGCCGAGACAGGGCGCGACGCGATCAATTTGCTACAGGCCGCGCCGGCGCTGGACGCGGTACTGATGGACATCATGATGCCCGAAATGGACGGCATCGACACGATGTGCGCAATCCGCCGCGATGCGCGCTTCAAAAATCTCCCCATTATCGCCGTCACGGCCAAGGCCATGAAAGGCGATCGCGAGAAATGTATCGAAGCCGGCGCTTGGGACTATCTCTCGAAGCCGATCGATCCGGAACAGATGCTGGCAGTGCTGAGTGCATGGCTGACCGTGTAATGATGGGCGAACAACAAAAAGTCAAAATCCTGGTCGTTGACGACAACCCCGATAAGCTGCTGGCCGTGGAAGCAGTGCTCGAGGGCTTGGATCAACAGGTTGTTTCCGCGCGATCCGGAGGCGAGGCGCTGCGCCTGTTGCTGACGGAAAGGTTCGCGGTCATCCTGCTCGACGTTAACATGCCTGGGATGGACGGCTTCGAAACGGCGGCCTTGATCCGTCAGCATCCCCGGTGCGAGCATACGCCGATCATTTTCCTTACCGCGTCACCGGATGATGCGTTCGCCGTGCGCGGGTATTCGCTGGGGGCGGTGGATTACATCCTGACGCCGGTTGTGCCCGAAATCCTGCGCTCGAAGGTCGCCGTGTTCGTTGACCTGTACCGCATGACGCAACAAGTCGAGCAGCAAGCCGCGCAGCGCGTGGCGCTGGCTCAGGAGCACGCGGCACGGCTCGCGGCAGAGCGGGCCAACCGCGCCAAGAGCGAATTCCTGGCGAACGTCAGCCACGAATTGCGCACGCCAATGAATGCCATCATCGGCATGACCGATCTGGCGTTGACCGAATCTCCGCCACCAGCGATGGCCGAGTATTTAGGCGCCGTGAAGTCGAACGCCGCGGTCCTGCTGGAGTTGCTGAACGAACTGCTCGATCTCGCCAAGCTCGAATCTGGAAAATTCGTTCTGGAGAAAAGTTCCTTCTCGCTGCGCGACATCATCGACGAATTGACGCCGAATATCCGCTACCAGGCGGAACAAAAGGGGCTGCTCTTCTCTTGCGCAATCGCAGCCGATGCATCCGATCAATTCCTGGGGGATCCACTGCGATTGCGACAAGTGCTCGATAATCTGTTGTCCAATGCCGTCAAATTTACCGACATCGGATCGGTTAGTCTTCGGGTCACGGTCGAGTCCGCCACCATGCAAGAGTCGTGGCTGCGCTTCGCCGTACGTGATTCCGGCATCGGCATTTCGCAGGCGGATCAGGAACGGATCTTCGCCCCTTTCACGCAGGTCGATGCTTCGAGCACGCGGCGGCATGGGGGCACGGGCCTGGGATTGGCGATTGTCAACGAGTTGGTCGCCGCCATGCGCGGACGCATTTCCGTGGCCAGCACGCCAGGGAGCGGCAGCGAATTCGGCTTCGTCGTGCCGCTGGCCTATGGCCTGAGCCAGACGCCCAAAAACCAGTCGCCTCAGAACCAGCCACCGCAAACTCTGTCGACGCCGGCGGAGAAACCGCTAGATTCTTCCAAGCCACAAGACTCGCCGGGCGTTAGTTTGCACGTGCTGGTCGCCGAAGACACTCGCACGAATCAGGAAATCGTCAAGCGCGCCCTCGGACGGCGGGGGCATTCCGTCGTGATCGCCGAAAACGGGCGTCAGGCGGTCGAACTCGTGACAAGCACGCACTTCGATGTGGTGCTGATGGACCTGCAAATGCCCGTCATGGATGGCTTCCAAGCTACAGCCGCGATCCGTGACCTGCCCGAGGGCAAAGACATTCCGATTATTGCCCTGACGGCGCACGCCCTGAGTGATGATCGCGATCGCTGCCGCACTGCAGGCATGGATGATTTCATCTCGAAGCCGCTAGACATTCACGAGCTTGCCAACTTGGTCGAGCGGGTCCGCCGCCAACCAGTGCCGCAGATCTGTAGTTGAAGCGGTCGTTGTCATCGCTCAAAGGCGCGATGTACCGCTCGCGACCTTATCGCGCTTCGCCGATATCGGATTGCGTCCCGGCGACGTGTTGCCGCAGCCCGATCGTGACCACTAGTCGACCAGTTCAAACAAACCGGCCGCTCCTTGCCCGCCGCCGATGCACATCGTGACCACGCCCCACTGGGCTTGCTGACGCTGCATCTGATTGGCCAGCGTCCCGACGAGCCGCGATCCGGTCATGCCGAACGGATGGCCAATCGAAATCGAGCCACCGTTGACGTTAAGCCGCTCTGGGGCGATACCCAAACGGTCGCGGCAATAAATCACTTGGACGGCAAACGCTTCGTTCAACTCCCAGAGGTCGATATCCTTCACCGCCAGCCCGTGCCGCGACAAGAGACGGGGAATGGCGAACACGGGACCGATCCCCATTTCATCCGGCTCGCAGCCGGCCACGACAAAGCCGCGGAACGCGACCTTGGGCTTGATGCCTAACGACTTCGCTTTCTCGCGCGACATCAATAGCGTGGCGCTGGCCCCGTCGGACAACTGCGAGGCGTTGCCAGCCGTCACCGTCCCCTGCCCGCTGTTGGGATCGAAATACGGTTTCAGCCCTGCCAGTCCTTCCAGCGTTGTATCGGGCCGATTGCATTCATCCTTATCGATGGTGTGCTCTTCCTTGCTGACAACCTCGCCCGTTTTCTTGTCCAGGACGCCGCGCACCACTTTCATGGGCGCCAGCTCTTCGTCGAAGAAATGTTCCTGCTGGGCCCGCGCCGTGCGCTGCTGGCTTAGCAAGGAATATTCATCCTGCGCCTGCCGGCTGATTTTGTATCGTTTGGCGACGACCTCGGCGGTATCTCCCATCGCCATATAGAGCGCCGGTTTATGCTCCAGAATCCACGGGTTTACGTCGGTCTTGATCGATGCCGTCGTGGTGATGCTTTCCACGCCACCGGCGATTGTCACGTCGGCACCCTCGTGCAGAATCTCGTGTGCGGCCATCGCGGTCGACTGCAATCCTGACGAGCAAAATCGATTCACCGTGGCACCCGCCACCGTTACCGGCAGCCCGGCTCGCAAGGCCGCGATCCGCGCGACATTCATCCCCTGCGAACCCTCTGGGTAACCGCAACCGAGGACGACGTCTTCGATGTCGGCAGGGTTAAGCGCCGGAACTTTATCGACAACGTGGCGAATGACGTACGCGGCCAAATCATCGGGCCGTGTGAGATTGAACGAGCCACGAAACGACTTGGCAAGCGGCGTACGGCTGCTGGCAACGACAACGGCTTCTCGCATAATTGACACTCCGGGGGCGTGAGTGCTGAAAGAAAAGAAAGTCGCTGCCAGACCCGCCTGACCACGCGCGACCATCGCTAGACAGCGTCAGCGTACCGACGAGCACCGTGCGCTTCAAGCAGGCATGGCAAACGTTCCGACATTACGCGAGCAAAACAGCTACAGGCCGCGTAAAAACGCAAGCAGTGCCCTTACATCTTCTGCCGGCGACTCCGACGCCTGCCCGTGTCGATGCCGCAGTAAAACATCCTCGAGCGAGCCCGCACGGTTATCGTGAAATAACGCGGGACGCAACCGTACGCCGCGAAGCGACGGTGGATTAAAGCGGTCCCGCCCCAATTCATCGACGATACCCACATCATACGACGCCGGCGATGTGTACGTCGGCGGTCGATGACAATCGGTGCATCCCGTGCGAGCGAAGATTTGTTCCCCCTGCCGTGCGAGCGAATCGTCGGGTTTGACGTTCTCTGGCCGCGGCGGCGCCGACAGGCTGCGAACGAATTCGGCAAGTCCTGCGACGCGCGCGTCCGTGGGATTCGGCGATCGCATCGTGCGAACTAACGAGCTGCGAATTTGATCTTCCATAAGTGACACGTGGCCGTCCCATGCCCAAGGCCCGGTTTCGACACTTCCCAGCAGCGAAGGAATCCTCTTGGGAGCGCCGGCCGCGCCGTCGCCGAAGTTATCGCTGGTTAATCCGTTCGAATGACCGTCCGTATGGCAACTGTGACAGCTAAACCATCCGTCCAAGGACAGGCGGGCGTCATAGAAGTATTGTTCACCACGCTGGGCCGCGGAAAGCTCGGACTGCGGCCCAAGCTTAATGGTGCGTTCGACACGAAACGCCCCGACGTCGAGCGTTGTGACGGAATCTGCGAACGTATTCGCCACCAGAGCGCGCCTGCCATCGCTCGAAAGCGCGAGAGCAGTCGGGCGCCTGCCGACGCGCTCTCGCTGCCAACCGAATTGCCCCGCCCGACGCAATGCGATCTCCTGGACGCCCGCAAGTGTCAGTATCGCATCACCGGCCGCGGTCACGGCCAACCCGGCCGGGTCTCCTGCCCCGGCGCCGAGCCCACCGATCGTTTGCGCACCTGTCGCGGGCAATGGCTCGCCTGCCACCGAGGTAAATGTCTCGATCGGCAAAGTGCGGACCACATTCGTAATGACCGCTCCCCAGAAGACGTTCTTCTGCAGTGTCTCGGTATAGCTATTCAAAACCTGGTGAGCCAATAAGAGCTGCCGCCCGTCGTTTGATACTGCCATTCCACGAATATTGTGCCCGAGCAGTTCGCGAACAGAGACGACTTTCAAATTCTGCGTATCGAACACCGCGACCGAACCGCCAAAAGCGTCAGTCACAATCAAGCGAGTATCGTTCTCGACCAGACATTGGCAGCGCGGCGCAAACGGCAACGGGGTTTCGGCGATAACGCGTACAGCCGCATTTGTCTGGTCGATGGACGCGAGGCCGCTCAGATCCACCACGGTGACCGCTTGCCCCCATAGCGACGTCACGTAACAGGTTCGTCCATCGCGCGTCACACGCACGGATTGGGGAGCTTGTGCGACAGGAACTCGTGCGGCGACGACGAGCGACTTTTCTTGTCGCTCGATCACGATTAACTGACCGGCCGCTTCGTCAGTGACGAATAGAAATCGTTCGTCGGGAGAAAGAACCATGTCCGTGAGCGTTTGTCCGACCTTATCTTCGGCGAGGACGGGGGCATTGGTGGATTCGCCTGTATCGACTTCGCTCGCCGAAAGGTCGATGGTGGAAATCGTGCCGCTGGCTTGGTTGGCCACATAAATCCAGCGGTCGTTGCCAGCTACGACGAGCGCAACAGGACGCCGCAACGAGGTCGCCAATTCCACCTCGCGACCGTGCGCCGCGGCGACCGCCACAAAGCATGTGAATAACGCTAACTGCAGAATAGACGTCCGACGCATGTCAGTTCGCTATCGTTGTTGGCGCTTTGGTCAGGCAAAGATGCCCGTGATCGGTCGACCGGCCGCGACTACCAAGGGACGGTTATTGGCGTCGTGGACCTCGGTCTCGTGATTGATGCCCAATAGATGAAACATCGTGGCCGCCAGATCGTCGGGCCGGACAGGATCGCGGTCGGGTCGCGCGCCATTCTTGTCGCTAGCACCGTATACGAATCCACGCCGCACGCCGCCGCCGGCCAAAAGGACCGTATAACAACCGGGCCAGTGGTCGCGGCTGACGTTTTCGTTGATCTTGGGCGTGCGACCGAATTCCCCCATCCAGACCACGAGCGTGGTATCTAGCAGGCCGCGCTCTTCGAGATCCAACAACAATGTCGGCAGCGTTTGATCCGTCAGCGGCAAATGAAACTGCTCGATGATCGGGAACATCCGCGTATTGTTGAAGCCGTGTGTGTCCCAGCCGCCTGATGTATTGCTCTGACCGCCGATCGTATTCGAGAAGTAAACGTTAACGAACTTCACGCCCGACTCGACCAGGCGCCGCGCCAACAAACAACTCTGCCCATAGGTCGTCCGGCCGTAGCGATCGCGCGCCTCGTCGGGCTCGCTCGATAGATCAAACGCCTGGCGGACCCGGGGTGAATCAAGCATCCCCAGCGCCCGTTCGTAATAAGAATCCAGGCCGCGGGCTTCGGCCGAGTAGTCCAACAATCGCGACTGCCGATCGATCAATTGCTGCATCTCACGCCGATTGTGCAGCCGATCGATGGAAAGATTTTCGGGCAAGCTCAATTCCGGCAATCGGAAATTCTTGCGATTCGGATCCTCGGTCACGAGGAACGGATCGTGCCCCTTACCCAGGAAACTGGCGTGCTGGCCAGGCGTGACCTCGCCGTCGCGCATGACATAGGGATACGCCACGAACGACGGCATGTCATCGCTCGATGGCAGTAAGCGGTCGACCACCGACCCATAGGCCGGAAACAGCTCCAGTGTGTCGCGCAAACGAATATCATCCGACGGCGGCGCACGTCCGGTCAGCGCATAATACGAGGCCGAGTTATGATTCTTCATCGGGTGATGCACGCTACGCACCAGCGTCACCCGGTCCATCACCTGCGCCATGCGCGGCAAATGCTCGGAAATCATCAGGCCCGGCACACTGGACTGAATGCCACGGTGGGGGCCGCGAATGGCATCCGGCGCGTTGGGCTTCATGTCAAACATATCCAGATGGCTGGGCCCGCCAAACTGGTAGAGAAAGATAACGCTCTTAGCCCGCGCGACTGGCGCCGCCACAGACTCTGCAGCATGCAACACGCGCCGCATATTCAGGCCCAGTAGCCCGGCGCCGCCGATCTTCAATGCCTGGCGGCGCGACGGCCGCGCATGGCGAAAGCCGTGACAAGCGTAACTCGCAGCATTCTTGGCCGATTCGTGCATAAGAGTCATCGATGGAATCGCGACAAAGCCGAAGTTCCGATTACTGCCCTCTGCCTGCTGCCCTCTGCCCACTACTCAATGTCGCAGCAGGAATTCCTTCGCGTTCACCAGGCTCCAAGCCACGTCTTCGATCGCTTGCCGCCGGTCCGCCGCACTTTCTACATAGGCAACGGTCGCCGTCAGTTCAGCTTCCGAAGGCGGCCGGGACAGCGCGCTCCAATATAACTGGTCGACCTGGTCTTTCGCACTGCAACCATCACCGGCCAACCGCGCCACACTTCCGTCCCCCTTGGCAAACAATTCGTTGACCAACGGGCCGCTAATCATTTGAAACGCCTGCCCCAGCGTCGTGCCGGTAGATCGTTCGCATTCGCATGACAGCAAACGGGGCGGCTTACCGAAGACCGTAAGAAAGTGATCGTCCATGCTGGGCCTTTCGCCGCGCGCTTGCACCGTCAACACGCCCGGCACTTCGCCCGCGCGAACACCGATGGGGTAGCCGGTAAACTTTGGCGCCACGCCCGCCACCTGGTGAACGGCGTCGAGCAATTGCTCGGCGGAGAGTCTGCGGACAAGCGCGTGCGAGAAATTGCGGTCATCGGCTTCGTTCGTCTCGTTCGGGCGGCTATCCAACTGGTAGACGCGCGAATTCATGATTGCGAGGATCGCATGCCGCAGATCGAAACCGTGGGCCGCAAAGTCGCGAGCCAGACTTTCCAGCAGCGGCGGATTGCTGGCCGGATTCGTCTCGCGAAAATCGTCGATCGGTTCGACGATGCCGCGTCCCAAGAGCTGGTACCAGACGCGATTGACCTGAGCGCGGGCGAAAAACACATTCGCAGGCGATGCTACCCAAGCCGCGAGCGCTTCCAGACGGTCGTCGTTTGCGTCAGTCGATAGCGGCGCCGTGTCCCCTAGGAGTCTTGGCACGGCCGGCGCATCAGTGCGTGGATTGGTCACGTCACCATCGTCATCCATCCAAACGATTTGCTCGCCGTCGAATTCGTGCGAATCGTTTCGATCACGGCGGTCGTTGTCGATAATCTTGTATTGGACGCGCGCGAAGAGTTCGGCCCAGTCGTAATAGTCGTCTTGCGTCCAGCGCTCGAACGGGTGATTGTGGCATTTCGCACATTGCAGGCGCAAGCCCAAGAAGACCTGAGCTGTGGCCTCGGCACGACTAACCGGATCGCGCAGCGCGCGATAGAAATTCGCTTGCGGCGCTTGGTAGGTGCTGCCTCGCGCCGCGATCAACTCGCGGGCGAACTCGTTGAGCGGTTTCCCCTCGGCGATCGAACGCTCGATCCAATGGTGAAACGCCTGAACTCCCTTGCGGTCGAGCGTCTTCTCTTCGTTACGCAGCAAGTCCGACCACTTCAGCGCCCAGGCCGTGGCAAACTCCGGCCGCGCAAGCAATTGCTCGATTAGGTCGTGCCGCTTGGCTGGGTTCCTATCGAGAACGAACGTTCGTGCCTCGTCGGCCGTGGGCAGAATATTGAGCAGGTCCAGAAAAGCCCGCCGTACGAAAACGCTGTCGCTGCAGAGGTCCGAGGGCGCGACCCGCAGTCGCTCGAGGTTCGCAAACACCAGTTCGTCGATGAAATTCGCGGCCGGGGGAGCCGGCCAGACGAATTCGGGGCGCGCCGGAACGAAAGCCAGCGGCACCCCGACTTGCCGATCGAGATACCGCACGATCAATGTCGTTTCGCCAAATGCCTGGTGCTCGACAAGCCCGTCGTGGGTCACGCTGGCGATGCGCTCGGCTGGATCGTAAACGGCCAGATTCGTAACATCCCGCGCGCTGCCATCCGAAAAATGCGCTACGACGTGCATTTGCAGCTTGGCCTGCGGTTCGACCATCACCTGCCCGCCGGGCGTCACTTCCAGACGCACCAGTTGCGGCGCGCTGGAAACGTCGTCCGTGGCGCCCGCGCGAATCCAGTCCCGCAGTATTGCGAATTCAGCTGTATCGCGCGAAAAACGTCGTCCCCCTTCATGAGCGACTTGCATCGTGGGCTTTTCGAGCAGTAGGCTTTCGTCCGGATTCACAAGATCAATGCGGCGCCCCGCCTGATCACGTACGAGCGCCGTCAGGTCGAGCGCCGGATCTTGCCCGCGCAGCGACAGCTTGAATCCCCCCTTGCCGTTTTGATTGCCGTGGCAGACTCCCTGGTTACAGCCGGCCTTGGAAAGGACTGCCATCACATCGGCGCGAAAGGAAATTTCGGCGGCAACAACGACATTGCCCGCGGCACATGCCAGAATCGCCATCGCCACAAGAGCGCGACTCACCACTCGGCAAGACGCCGATTGGCGATGATCGATGAGTGCCGTGCTGCTCGTCATCAGCTCTTAGCCAGTGCTGACTCGATGGCTTCTTCAACCGTTCCCGGCCGATCGGTGTGCCAGATGATGCGGCCGTCCCGACCAATGACAAATACCGAGGGAATCATTTCCACGCGCAGGGCATCGACCGTGTCGGCCGCGCCATAACCATTCGGGTAAGGGAGTTTCGCTTTCTCGACGATGGCCTTTGTCTCGGTCAAAGTTTCGGCCCCTTCGGCCGTTAGACCGATGAACCGCACGCCTCGGTCTTTGTATTTGTCGTACGCCGAGACCATCTCGGGCATCGATTCAATGCACGGACCACACCAGTAGGCCCAAACGTCGATCACCACCACCTGGCCACGCAGATTTTCGGGCGTGGGAACCGGATCGTTGATCCACCCTGCGGCCGAGACCGGCGGCATCAGGGATCCGACAGGCAGCAGTTCGCTAGCCTTTTCCGGGGTCTGCCGAATCAAAAAGAGCAGTAACCCGGCCAGCAGCACAACCGTCAGCAAAATTCGAATGCCGAAGGTGCGTCCCATGATGCGTGTTCTCAAACGGGGGTGATGGCAGGCTTCCTTGATGGTACGCCCGTACTGTGCGGGCTACAAGAACGGAGGCTCGATACTTTCTCCGCCCGACCCCGATTTAAGCCCCCGGGATGATCGGCAACACCACGTGCGAGGGGTGCTCTGCGTCATGCTCCAAAATCATCCCGAGGCGCAGATCAAGCTGCCGTGGGTCAGACGACTCCAAAACTTCGTCCCTCTAACCCCTTAAAGAACTTTCCGGAAGCTCGATCCGAATCACGGCGGCAGCGCCCAAACTTTCTTGATATTCCCGTGGCCCTTCCACGCGCATAGCCCTGTGGGCACCACGAATCCGAAAACGATTCTCACCACGAAATGTCTCACCACAGAGTCCACCGAGGCCACAGAGAATTTCCTAGGGTGTGCCCGATCTTCTTGTAGGGTGTGTCCTCGACACACCCTTCTTCAGGCCAAAAAGCATTCACGCCGTCAGCAATAAGCAATGAGCGCCGATTGATGGCCGATAAATACCGAATCAACGGCCACAAATGGCAGATGGGTTAAACACCCGCCCAGAACAATCGTCGCAAAGAAACACTAGTCCGAAGCGCGAGCGAGAGTTCTTGCTAACATCTCGCAGAACGGGCCCCCGACACGCGATCTCTCGATTCCCCCACATTCCCATCTTCGACAATCGGCGCAATCTGCGGATAAACAAAAGAAGGTGCGTCACAGACGCACCCTACCTCGCATCAAAAATCCTCGCTCGCGCTTCGGTATAGTGTTTTAACACCATACATAGATCGACACTACTGGGCAAACTATCAGTGGCACCCTGGCGTGACTCCGACTATTTCTCGCCGGTCTTCGCCTTTTCGTCCGCCTTCGGCGCCGTCGTCGGATAAACCACAGGTGGCCTGCCCGCCAGAGCCGAATTACGTTCCAGAGTCGCGCGAAGCTGTTTTTCGACAACCTCGCGCAGCCTGCCGCTCCATAGCTGGTCGAGAACCTGGGGCAAGACGTCCTCGATGTTTTCATCCGAGCGGTCGCGCAAAGTCTGGGCAGCCGTGCGCAGTACATGCTGGTCGTTTGCACCGATCATCAAATCCAACGCCGCGATGTCGGTATCGTCCAAGTCGCGCAGGCTGGCGGCCAACGTACAAAGCAGATCGCCCGCCAGCTTGCCACGTTGCAAGAGGGGTGAATAATCCGCAGCGAAGT
Organism: Pirellulales bacterium; assembly: GCA_036499395.1. Classification (NCBI taxonomy): domain Bacteria; kingdom Pseudomonadati; phylum Planctomycetota; class Planctomycetia; order Pirellulales; species Pirellulales bacterium. The sequence goes on along the minus strand of DASYDW010000017.1, from coordinate 54,560 downwards.
CGGCAGCATCCAGGCGCTCAAGTCCCGAAATCGCCAGTGTCGTACCAACCTCGGCATCGACGATCGGCAAATAGCTGGCCAACAACCGGCCCACAGGGCCTAATTGCCGCGAGTACCGCAGCATATCAAGGTCGTACTTGCCCGCTTGCCCGCGGCCGAATTTTTGAAAGGTCACGTCCCGCCACAGCCGCCACGGCCAGGATCCCTGGGAAAACGTCGCGTCGTCATAAAACAAGCCCGCGACCGAAGCCAAATCAAGGAGTGTGGCAAAGCGCCAGCGTTCCGCGGGAATCACGAAGATTGCCAACGGTTGATCTGCAGGCTCCTGAAATGTCTTGCGAATCATGTCGTCGAGCGGCGCCAGGGCACCTTTGTCGACCAACTTGCCCAGCGCCTGGCAGGTCTCGCGCAGCGGACCAGCCCCCTGCTTATCGACATCAAGAACCACCAGTCCGTATTCCAGCAGTGGGCTGTGCATCAACGTAGTGAGCAAAGAACTCAATGGGCGGTTTGCGTCATAGTCGTTGGGCAGATCGGCCACCCCGCGAGGCAGCAGCTTTTCGATCTCTCGCCAATGCCTGGTGAAAGCTCCCTGCTCGATCGACACTTCTAAAGACGACGAGTCATCTTCGTCGCCGAACATCGAGAACTCCAGCAACCGGCCTGTCGCCGCCTCGATGCGAATTCGCCCCGGCGATTCGGGCCACGTTATCGTCAAGACGCCGTCCTCGCTTTGGCAGATCGCGTCGCGCGAATGGGCCAGGCTGAGGATCGATGCCGGCAGCAGATCGAAAGACAACAGAATGGGTGACGGCTCGCTGCGCGCACCCTTGTAATTGGCCCCCATGCCCATCATGAAGGCGAACTGCGGATCCTCAGGTGTGCGCTTCGGCGCGGCCGCGGTTTGCAAATTTACGATGATCTGGCTTTGCGAAGGGACGGCCGCTTGAAACCGCCTGGTCCACGGCGCGTGCAGATAGAGAATCTCGCCACGCCTGGCGATGAATACCTGCTGGCCGTGTACATCGCTTTTTCCGCCCAGATCTTTCGTTGGCAGAGCGGGCAGTTGCAGCATCAGTCCTTGCGCGGCGGAATACGTCGCCGCCACCTCGCCGTCGGGCAATGTAAATCGCAGCGTCAGGTCGTCTCCGCGATCGGTCGCCGCAAGAACCCACTCCCGACATTTCAATAACGCTTCTTCCGCCGGCAAAAGAGGATCTCGCAAGGGAGTTGCCAGATCATAATCCAGCAGTTTGATGCGCAGGACGATCGGCCGCTGAGGATTCTCCGAGGCGACTGTGCTGACTTGCTGCCCGAGGTATCGGCCCGAGCTCGATAGCTGATAGACGATTCGATGACGCTCGAAGTCTGTGTACAGGTTCCCTGCCTTCACATTGAGGTAGTGACAGACGTCCTCGGCCGTGTCGCGCTCGCTACCCGTGACTTCGATTCGATCGATCAGGGCCTGCGGCCCTTCGTCACTGATGTGAATTTGCAGTGATGCGCTGCGGGCCGCATTGTCCAGCGGCAACGACATGTCGAACTTTGCGGACCGATAACCCTGATCAGCCAAGCCGCGAGTGACTTTGTTCAGCAATTCTGAAGTCGATAATTCGTCGAAACAGGCCGGTGCGCCGACATCCCACGCTAAATCCTCATAGGTCGCTGGACCTCCCGCGGCGGCCCGCCATCGTGGTTCGGACTTACCACCGACAATCTCGAACCCCGCTAGCCGCGACCCACTGCGCGGATGCTTGACGGTGAGCCACTCGCGCAGCCGCTCGGCGCCAATCTTCTTAGCTCCATCAATGCGTAACGCGCCGCAGGTGAAACGCGGACCCTCCTCGATCGAGAGTTCGATTTGGGACTTTTCGCGTTGCAAATGCGCCGTCACGTCGGCACGCGGAAAACCCTCGAGCTGATAGCCGGCCCTCACGCGCCGAGCAATAACGCCGGGCAGCGGAGCAAGCAGAGCTGTGACGCTGCCGGCCACCTGAAATTCAAGGTCCGTGCGCAACGCCTTACGAATTTGCTCGGGACGAAACGTGTGCGCTCCGGTGACCGTCACACGATCGACGTCGGCCCACAGGCCGACAGCCTCGACGTCAGGCGCGGCTGCCGATGGCAACTTGTCATCGGCGAAAGCAGGTAACGCAAGAAGCAACAGGCCGCACGCAGCAACGAAGAATCGCCTCGCCATGGCACGCCTCCGCCAGTAATCGCCCTGAGAATGCAGAACGACGTGGTGGAATTGTGTGGTTAGTTCGCAATCTCTGCAACATCAACGCACATCGTCCGAGCGCTGCTAGCAGACCGACTGGACCGTCCGCAGGGCAGGTTGCCGCCGGAATCGAGCGATCATCCGGCATCAATGACGAGATTCGAGGTGAACTTTCAGCCGCGGTCAATAAATAGCCACGCGTGGCGAAATAAGTGGCACGCCGCGCACACAAACGATTCTCATTGCCGCGCCCTTCCCAGTTCCAGTCGGGACCATCTGCTCGGACATCAAGGTATGTCCTGGCCTTTGATAGCAGACGGACGCGGGGCCACGTTCTTTCGACCTCCGACGCAGAGGAAGTGTGACGCTTGGTATGGTCTTTGCGTTCGGGCAGTGCCTGACCGGCTGAAAGGATCAAGTCAGGCATAATGTGGGGGCAGTTGATGTTAATGCGACGTCGCGTCGGGTTCACGTTAGTCGAGTTGCTCGTCGTCATCGCCATCATCGGCATTCTGATCGGGCTGTTGCTGCCGGCGGTGCAATCGGCGCGCGAGGCCGCCAGGCGCCAGCAATGTGCCAACAATCTGAAGCAAATCGCCCTGGCGATTCAGAATTTCGAATCGGCGCAGAACGTCCTTCCGGTCAGCCGCAATACCACGTTGGGCAATGGCTATTTGTACCAGCTGTTGCCCTACATCGAGCAACCGTCCGTCAACTATCGCGCTGATCTGATGTTTTCGGACGTTCTCAATCAACCGGCGCAGAATACGCGTCTTCCGTTCACGAACTGTCCGTCGAGTCCCGTCGACCCGTTGATGAACTTGCGAAAGTCGAGTTCGACCGGCAGAAGCTACGGCAACTACTATACGTCGACGGGCGATACGGCCACGTTGGGCACGGCCGGGGTCACGTACATGACAGGTTATTCCGGTGACTACTGGGTAAACCACGCGATCAACGGACAGTACACGGTGCCCGGCGGCAAGACCGACACGGCGCTCGGCGGTAGCGCCGCTGTCGATCGTCGGTTCGCCACGGTCACCGACGGCCTCTCGAACACGATGGTCGTCGCCGAGCACGCCGGTTACCCCGAACATTGGATTCGTGGCGCGCGGCTACCGGACAGCGACCTAACGCTCGATCAGCCGGGCTTTTGGGGCTCGGCTCTTGGCATTTGTTCGTTCACGCTGCAGGGCTACGCCACGATGTACACCATCCCCGGCAACTACACGCAGCCGCCCCATCCTGCTGGTTCGACCCCCGCCGGCACCGATTGCGCCGTCAATTGTAATAACTCGCAAGGCGTATACGGCTTTCACCCCGGCGGTGCGCAGGTGGCGTTGTGCGATGGGAGCGTACGATTTCTCAAGGAACAGATACCGGCAACCCTGCTGTTTGCGCTGGCAACCAAGTGGGCCGGAGAAGTCGTGTCGTTGGATTGATTTCGCCAGCCACTGCAAGCGATTGCCAGCCATCGCAAGTATTAAGGAAAGAGCCTTGATGCCAAACTACCGCACCGTGTGCTTTCTTCTTGTCGCATCGGCAGGAATGGCGCTGGGCTGTGGCGACCAATTCGAAGCACCGCGATCCGCCTACAACGCGACGGGGGTTGTGACAGTCGCGGGCGTGCCGACGGCCGGCGTTTACGTTTACCTTTCTGAGATCGGAAACGCACAAGCCGCCACGCTGGGCGCGAAGACCGACGCCAATGGCACTTTCTCCTTGTCTGTCACCGCACCGGGAGAACACGCAGTAACGGCAAAATGGCCACAGGTCACCGTCGATCACGGGGAAGAGATCGAGGGCGAAGACCGTTTTCGAGGAAAGCACGCCAACCCCGGCAAACCCATTCTAAAAGTCACCATTCAAGCGGGAGAGAACACGCTCCCGCCGATCAATCTGAAACGCTGACACTATTCCAATGCAACACATTCGACTTATCCGTTGGAGACAAAGTTCTTATGTCACTTAAAACGACCTGCCGCCTGCTGAGCGTCTTCGCCTTGCTCGCATCCACATTCACGACGGTCGAAGCTGGAGAACCGCCTGTTGTCCGCTCGAAACAATCCGGAGTGTGGTCTGCTAAGGAGACGTGGGATCTCGGCCGCGCGCCGATGAATGGCGACGTTGTCGTCGTTCGCGCTGGGCATCACGTTACCTATGACGTCAGCGCGTCTCGCGAAACCATTCGCGTCGTGCAGATTGCCGGCGAATTGGAATTCGCCCGCGATCGGAACACGGTGCTCGATGCCGGGTTGGTCACCATCACGGCCAGTGAAGAACCATCGGAAGCGGGGTTCGATTGCCACGCCATGATGGAGGAGATGGTCGAAGGCAACTCTCGACCAGCGCTGTTCATCGGTCGCCCCGGGGCACCACACCCCGCGGAATTCACGGCAGTGATTCGCTTGCGATATCTCGAAGGCATGGACAAGGTCTCCTGCCCGGCGCTGGTCTGCTGTGGCGGGCGAATGGAATTGCACGGCACGCCGATGCCTCGAACCTGGGTCAAGTTGAAGCGCGGAACGGATCCAGGAGCCACCAGTCTGGCCTTGGCCGAAAGCGTCGAAGGTTGGAAAGAGGGGGACAATATTATCGTAACCAGCACGCACCGGCAGCGCGATCGCCAATCATCCGACTTTCTGGCAGGCGCCGAGACCGAACTACGCACGATCGTCAAAGGGGGCGATCGAAGCGAGCGCGGACGTCGAGGCGATAGCGAAAACCGTGGCAACGGTGAAAGTCGCGGCAATGGCGCGTTTCGACCCGCATCGGCCAGTCGCGATTTCACCGGCGGGTATGCAATCTCTCTCGATAGTCCGCTGACTTATGCTCACTTCGCCGACGACGAGCATCAGGCTGAAGTGGCGAACCTGACGCGCAATGTCGTCGTCGAATCGGCCGATCCGGACGGCGTGCGCGGGCATACGATGTACCACCGCGGTTCGGCTGGATCGATCTCGTATGCCGAGTTTCGCCACCTCGGCAAGCGCGACGAGTTGGGCCGCTACAGCATTCACTTCCATCTGTGCGGCGACACGATGCGCGGCAGCTCGGTGATCGGCGCCTCGATCTGGAACAGCCACAACCGTTGGATCACGATCCATGGCACGGATTCGCTGGTGGTCCGGGACTGCGTAGGTTTCAAGAGCGTAGGCCACGGCTACTTCCTGGAAGACGGCACCGAAGTCAATAACATACTCGACCACAACCTCGCGGCGTTAGTTCTGCCCGGCAAAACGCAAAAGGATCAGGTGGCGCCGTTCGATCTGAATCGCGGAGCAGGTTTCTGGTGGTCGAACTGTCAGAACCAGATCACGCGAAACGTGGCCGTCGAGTGCGCCGAATATGGTTATCGATTCGACTGCAAGAAAACAGCCAGCTACGATCCCATCCGTCCCATTCGCCAGCCTGACGGGACGGTCAAGAACCAGGACACGCGAATCCTGCCGTTCGTCCGCTTCGAAGACAACGAAGCGCACACAATGAAATTCTTCTGCATGAACCTCCGCGGCGTCACCCGACCGGTTGGCGGCGGCTTGGATTTTCCGAATCAAAACCAGACACTCGCACGCGAGGCGGCCGAGGCTATGCCAGAACCTGGCAAGCCGTTCTGGATTCGCGACTTCAAATGCTGGGAAGCCAACTGGTCGTTGCACCTGGGAACGACCGGCGTATTCGTCGACGGTCTCGATACGTTCCGTTCGGACGTGGCCATCTGGCGCTCGATCATGGATCGATCCGGCTTTCGCCGTTTGACATCCAAGGAAATGCGGGTCAACGACATTCACAATCCGCTCAGCATGGGCTTTCCGGAAGAGAGCGAGTACGCCAACGAGAACGCGACGGAAGGGGGCGCCGCCGGAGCGCCGCGGAGAGCCAACCGGATGGGAGGCGTCTCGAGCTTCCGCGACGAAATGCCCCCCGTTACGGTCATCACGAGCGCCGTGCGCGATGGAAACCTCGTACAAGTGCGAGGCTCGGTCGCGGATACCAGCGACGTCAAGCGAGTGACTGTAAATGACCGACCTGCTCGCTCGACCCGCGGCAGCTTCGCCGAGTGGGAAATCTTTCTCGACATCCCGGCCGACCAACCTGTCTCACTCACCGCAGTGTCGGAGGACATCGTGGGACATGTCGAGCAAACACCGCACGTGATCACGTTTGCCCCCATGGCATCACCAACTACGCAGCCGATCACCTCGGGCAGTACCGCTCTGAGCCAGAAACACTGATCGGGCGAAGAAACCGTCGCCTCAGTCGCGACTCTCGGATGAGCGACTGACTTGTGCGTCAGGAAATATCTCGCGGGCTACTTGCAGTAGGCCTTCTTGATCGTCGTCGCAAAACACCAATCGGTCTGGAATCCAGGAGGTCCCATCGCTCCATCGAGTTATCGGCGGGGCTTTTAAGCCTAGCCACACCATCGTTGGACTAGGACAATCTTCCGCTACAGTGAACGACCTGCATTGCTTTTGGAATACATTGAAAAACGATTCAATAAACGCTTCGCGCCTATCAGACCACGCACGAATACGGGTGTGGTCAGCGAAGAACAAGAACACTAGAGCGCAAGCCAAGGGGACGGCCCCAGCCCACCACCGCCGTCTCGAAATCATCACTACTGCGGGTAACAACGCCGCAGCCGCTACAGCAAGTGATCCCGCGTACTTTAGATAAAAAGCGATGGCCGCGTGACCAACCTCAACGCCACTTCCGAACCACCACAGGCCGAAAATGCTAAGAGACCGCCTGCCAACTTCCACGATGCACAGGAAGGCGACGGCCGTTGTGATGGCTGCTGCAATGAAACGAGGCTGGACGTAGTCAAAGAATTTCGCCATACCCTAACGCGTTCTTCCTTCTTCACCGCCGCGTGGGATTACAACGACCTTACTGCCGTGGAAGCATGGGCCACCGCGGACTTTGAAATCGGTGTCAGGGCGACCTGAATCGGCAACGTGCACATATTGTACAGAGCTAATGGCGCGTCATCCGTCGGCGTAGAGCATTAATTCCGTCGAAGGCGATCCCGCCTTTCTGCCCCGCGAAAGCTGGCCTATGATAGAAGGCCTGCGCGGGCCCGTAGCTCAGCGGTTAGAGCAGGGGACTCATAATCCCTTGGTCGTGTGTTCGAATCACACCGGGCCTATTTTCTGAATCCGCGTCGCCGAATGGAGTTGCGTCGATCGACGCGCGACGCGGAAAGGGCTGATTCGGACTGCCGTTTTCAAAAGCGTTGTCGTCGCCGACCGATGCGCCTTCCCAAGATCGGCGGCCTTGCGCCTTCCATACCTGGCGCCAGGAATGCCGGCCTCGGCAAATTTGAATTCTCACGACCCGCCGATTACGATGGCCCCCAGTCACTCTTGTTAGGGAGAGGTGGCTGAGCTGGTTTAAAGCAATGGGCTTTCTTTCCGGGGGCCCATGATCGACGTCACGCCGATCCGCACGTTCGAATCGTGCCCTCTCCGTTTATGCGCATGCGCAGTTATTGCGCTCGACGCGAGTCTTGCGACGCTCCGCGGCACGAATACCCGCCGGCAAGCCCCCGTCTCTCGACGATTTGCTTGCGGCACGACTGCGGGCCGACGAAAATCGGCGGTGTAGTTAACCGCGGACAGGGGCTCGCCATGGATCAACTTTCAATATCGTGTCCAGGCTGCGCGGCGAGGATCAAATACCCGCCAACGAAGGCGGGGGCCACAATCGCATGCCCACGATGCAAGGCCGCGATAACTCTTCCGGCGGCGCCGCCCGTCGATGACTTTATCGCGTCGATACAGCCCGAGGTTGCCGCTGCTGCCGTGGCGCCGGAATCGCCGCAGCGTTGGGACCCAGAGCCAGTGGCGTATGGTCAGCCAACGCCCTTGGATGATCCCGGACCAAGCTACTGGGCTCTCCGCATCATCGCGTCGATACTGCGCGTCATCGGAGCGCTTTCATTTCTTCTGGCTCTCGTGATCTTCGCCTACTCAATGTTCGCGACAGCCGAAGCGGCTGCGCCAATTCCTGGCGGGCGATTCGCGCCGCCACAGCGGTCTGTCTTCGTGCCTCTAGCACCGGCCGCGGCATTGGTGGTTGTCGGCGTCCAGCTTTTCGCCGGAGCCGAGTTGATCGTGTTGCTTGTGAACATCGCGCGCGGCACATGGCGCCAAACCCAACTGCTGGAACGGCTCGTGGTTCGGCGGTAGCGCGACCAATCCGTGCCTCCGCCTCCTGGTCGACTTTCTGCCAGGCGGGCGAATCGCACTTCGCTCATCGGCGAGGAGCCGCTGATGCCGTCGCCGGTTTCGCGCCGAAGTCTTTCCCTGGCGCGCGACGGGCGCCGCTACGGGGAGGCCGTCGGGACTGTCATGGTCCTGACGGCTTTTTTATGCGCCCACGAAAGGTCCACGTTCGGCACATCAGTTTCCCGCAACTGCGTAGGCTTACATGACCATCGGAGCCAGGGGAGTGTGCGTGTATTAGGCGGGGTGTTTCGCGAATTATTGCAACCCACCCCAGGCCAGATTACACTCCAGCCTAATGCTGATCTATCTCGGAGCGAGCCACTGATCCTCTTCTCAAAGCCGGACGTGCCCGATCGTTGGTAGTCGATCGGTAGCAGGTTTCTTGCCGGCGATATCGCTTCTTCTCCGCGTTGCACCATTCCCGCATTCGTGCTGCGCGGTCGCACCCCTGTTCTTGCACTAGGTAACTGAGGGCATTTCATGCACGCAACCATCCGCATTGCGCTCGCCGGTCTTATTGTCAGCGTCGGCGGTCGATTTCACACCGCTGTTGCTGCTGCGCTGCAGCCGGGTGACATCGTCGTTACAACGGAGTTCAGTAGCACCGATTTTGGTTTAATGGTCATCGACCCCGTGACCGGCAATCGAACGATCTTGTCCGACAACACACATGGCATCGGACCGAATTTCACCAGCCCCGGCGGCGTCACCCTGCTTCCGAACGGCGATCTATTAGTAGGGGACGGGAACTCGTTCACCAGCTTGAGGCAAAGCCGCCTGATTGAAGTCGATCCCGCGACAGGTAATCGCACCATCCTCTCCGGATCAGGTATCGGCACTGGCCCTGATTTCCAGGATTTGCTCGGCGGCCTGCCTTATGGCAATTCGATTGTCGCCTTCGATCAGCAGAGCCAGGGCACGCTTTTCGGCGTCGACCCGATCACGGGAAATCGCACGATCATCTCGGGCAACGGTGTCGGCTCCGGGCCTGGGTTCAGTTCGTCCGGAGCCGTCATCGTGGGGACGAGCGCCGTCGTGGCTTTTAACGGTGCAAACCAACTTTTATCGATTGATCTGACGACTGGCGATCGCACGATATTGTCCGGGCCGACCGTGGGGACTGGTCCCAACTTTCGTGCCCCCAACGATGTGATCCTGGGCGCGGACGGTAGCCTGATCGCGGATGACATTTCAGCGATCTACCGCGTCGACCCTATTACCGGCAATCGTACGATCCTTTCGAGTTCCACCGTGGGATCAGGGCCCATCTGGAGCATAGGCAATCCGTATGGGATCACGACCGATGCCAACGGCACCATAGTGATGGCGGCAGTTGCTTCGGGCGCGATCTATACCATCGATCCCATCACGGGCAATCGCACGATCCTTTCCGATAGCACTCACGGCACCGGCGTGTCCTTCCTTTCTGTAGCGGATCCGGTCGTTATCCCGAATGTGCCCGAGCCATCGACGATTGTCCTCGCCGCGCTCGGTGGCCTGGCGTTGCTGGTGCTGCGACGTCGACGGTGATTGCCGCGCGACAGCGCAGTAGAATCCGGGTTTGGATAAAGAGCAGAAACACCGCTGGTTGCGCTTCTCGCTCGGGACGATGCTGCTGCTCATAGCACTCGTCGCGGCACTTCTATGGGGGCTGGGCGAGCGCCGGCAACGCGTCGAATTCGAGGCCCGCATTCGCAAGGAGCGGGTCGAATCGCAACGGATAAGGCTACTTCAATACCCGCCCCAGATCGATGAGGTGGAATAGTCTCGCGCGGGCAAGCGGCGGTCTTGGTTAGAGAGCGTTCTCCGCGGCCATTCTCGGCTGAACTAGCAATGGATGGCGCCAAAATCAGCTAGTACCCCGCCGGGATTGGCATTGCCGATTTGGCGCCGCGGCCGATAAATTGGCCGCCGGATTTCCCGGCCCCGCGAAAGGATTCGCCATGCTGCGCTCTTTGGTGTCGCTCGTCATTCTCTGCTGCGCCTCGCAAGCTCATGCCTGGAACGACATGGGGCACATGGTTGTCGCCGAGCTGGCGTACCAGCGGCTGACCCCTGCCCAACGCGACAAGATCGCGGCGATCCTACAGCAGCATCCGCATTACAAGGAATTCCTCGCTGCCGAGCGGCCTGCAGGCGTGCCGGAGGGGCAATGGGCCTTTTGGCGCGCAGCCACCTGGCCCGATTGGGTCAAGCATCATCAAGAGTCATTCAGTCACGGGGATTGGCACTACATCGACTTCCCGTACATTCCCCCAGGCTCGGCCGTTCGCGCAACCGACCACCCGCCCAAGCATCAAAACATCTTGGTCGCGCTACCGACTTGCGTGGATAAGGCTCGTGCCACTTCAGGCTCGGAGAAAGCGATTAACCTGTGTTGGGTCATCCACCTGATTGGCGACATCCATCAGCCGCTGCACTGCGCCACGCTCTTCAGCGAGCAATGCCCGAAGGGAGACGCCGGCGGTAACGATTCCGTGTACCGGATCGGCGGCCATCGCACGATTAAGTTGCATCCCATGTGGGACGACCTATTGGGCAAAGGACCAACGCCCACTACGATCGCCCACGGCGCTCAAGAGGCACAGACCGCCGTTGCCGCCAACCGCAGCGAAGTCACGCGCGAGGAGATTGCGGCGCCCACGTTCGAATCTTGGGCGAAAGAGAGCTACGCCCTGGCCGTGGCATACGCCTACACCAATGGTTCCGTGATTCCTGCGGTCGCCGAGGGACATAAGGATGCGAGCACACTGCCGGCGGTGCCGGACAGCTATGCCGAGACGGCCGGCCTCGTGGCCCGCGTCTGCATCGGCAAGGCCGGTGAACGGCTGGCCGGCGTACTGGGGCAGATTGTGCTGTAGATTGCCCGCTCATGACCCTCGTGACGCAGGGCGCATTTAATGCGCCTCCTGTTCAATTAGTGGCCACCTACTCTGGTCACATCGGGCCCATTCGACGTCTGCCGATTGAGTAATCAGGGAGCATGGCTGCTGGCCGGTGACGTTTTCACCGCAGATCGGGCATTACCCCCTATTCGGCACAGTCTTTGCTGCCTCGCCAAGACTCGCTAGGAATGCAGTACGCAGGTACCATGCGCCAGAGCCGCCATCCTGGCAGTGCCGCTTCCCGGCAATATCGACTCTAGATCGGGGCGGCCCGACTGCTGCTTCTTTGAATACTGCACCTAATGATCACCGCATGCATTTCCCATGAAGTGTCTACTTTTGCTGGTTTTCGGTTGCACCACATGTCTCATTTCGCAACACGTCGCCTGGGCTGGCCCGATGACGGTGCCCGCAGGTCTGAAACCTGGTGATCAGTACCGATTGGTGTTCGTCACCAGCACCACGACCGAAGCCGCGTCCTCGGACATTGGCTACTACAACTCGTTTGTGTCGAATGCCGCGAGCCTGGAGCCGTTGCTGCAGACGCTTGGTACGACCTGGACGGCGCTTGCGAGCACCTCGACGGTCGCCGCAAACGATAACACGAATACGAATCCCATGTCCGCCGGGCTACCCATCTACGGTCTGGCGGGTCAACTGATCGCGACTTCGAATTCCGATCTGTGGGACGGAGCCATCGCCGCGCCGATCTTGGATAACGAACATGGAACCCCCGTGCCATCGGGATTTAACGAAGTCTGGACGGGCACGGGAGCGACCGGCAAGCCCGACGAACCCGATGATCCGTTAGGGACGCCGACCCCAGCCTGGGGCGATAGCACTACCTCGACGATCAACTGGGTCGACACCGGAGGATATTACGAATCCGGGGGAACGCACACGCTTTACGCCATTTCAGGTCCGCTAACGGTCGTATCGGGCGACGCGAACCAGGACGGCCTCGCAAACGCGCAGGACATCGCGGTCGTTGCGAGCGAATGGTTGAAATCCGGCACGAATCTTCCCGGGGATGTCAACGGCGACGGTGAAGTAAACTCCGCCGACTTGGCCGTGATCAGTGCCAATTGGTTGCAGAATGCAGGTAATGCTGCGGCGAGCGCGTCACCCATGGTTGTGGCCGCGGTGCCCGAACCGTCGACGCTCGCCCTCGCCGCACTCAGCAGTCTCGCGCTACTGGCGCTCCGACGCTCCTAAGCAAGTGCGGCAATCTTGCTCGATGATGGCGCAGCGCCATTGCGCTACCGCTCGAAGTCTTGCGTGAGGCTGGCCGTTTTCTTGTCACGCCCCTACCATTGCTCGTTGGCCGGCGCGCATCACATCCGGCCGCGCCGAGCGAGTCTCGAAATCGAGGAACACAATTCCAGAAAGGAATCGTACCGTGGCGAAGAAAAAAGCTGCCAAGAAGAGCGCGAAGAAGGTCGTCAAGAAGAAGGCTGCGAAGAAGACCAAGAGCGCTAAGGTCACAAAGAGCGCGAAGAAGGCCAAGAAAGGGCCGATTCGCGCGATCATCGAAAAGGTCGAAGGTGTCTTGGAAACGGGAGTCAAGCGGCGGCAGGCCCGGCGCAAAAAGCGCCGCGCCACGATCAAGCACGCGCTCGGTATTGAGTAAGGCGCACTCCGACCACATTGGATCTCAAAGCGGCTGCAGGGAAGTGGCCGCATTTCTATCGGTTTGATCCACGAGTGTTCACGCTCATAGACCGTCTATGCGGTAAAGCGCGATGCACAGAAGATCATTTTGCATCCATTCTGGAAGAAATCCGTTCAAATTAGGCGGTAACCGCCAATGAAGTCGCCCTTGTCCGGGAGGGGGGGCTGCTTCCACGATTCGATAGATTGCCGATTCTCGCGGCCGGCACATGAAATGCGTTAAATGGCTTCTCGTGTGTTCGAAGTTTTCATGGAGAACCGATCATGCGATGCACTATTCTTCTCGCGTCGTTAATCGTGCTGAACGCAACCGCGACAGGGCCTAAGAGTCTTTTCGCCCAAGGCTCGGGCGGCGGTGGTTCGGCAGGAGGTTCATCTGGCGCGGCAGGATCGCCCGGCCTCGGTGGTTCGTCCATGGGGGGCGCGACGGGCGCTGGCTTGTCAGGCACGCCTGGCGCAGGCTCGGGCCTCGGCAGTGGATTACGCGGCGGTGCTTCGGGCTCGGGTCAAGCAGGTCCCAGCGCCGCGGCACCTGCGCCGCGTCCGCCACTCGGGTCACCGAATGTCGGAAACATCGGGGCGCCAACCGTCATCGACCCTGCCTCGCAGCCGACCGCGATCCAATCCAATTCGGTGCCAGTTCCGGCCCCGATGAACTCGGCGACAATGAACTCTGCACCGACGAACTCGGCCACGAAGAATGCAAACACGATGAACAGCGCCAACCCGGCCGGTCGCGCCGTGGGACGGCTGGCCGGCGATTGGCGTTACGTCTATCGGAACGGTCGCCACTGGTATTGGATGCCCAACCAGACGTGGCAACTCTGGAACGGAGCAAGCTGGCAACCGTATGCACCCGGTATGCAAAGCCCAACAGCAGCCGCCTACCAATCACCACGACAAATGAGCGGCTACCGCGGCGGCGCTGGCGCCTACGGGGATAGCACGCAGGCGACGAATGTGCCCGCGGCAACCAGCAACAACGTCCAAGCAGGAAGCGCCACCGGCCCAGCGGTTACCAGACCATCGTCCCCCACAGGGGACGATGCTTTGAAGGAGATCCCCGACGCATCGGGCGTGACGGTTCCTTGACAATGCGCCAGGGGGGGGTGCATTTAAGTTCGCATGGCGTCACGCTTCTTACTTCTTCGGCGCAAGCGCGACGGCTTCCTTGGCATCCAGCAGACCGTCGCGATCGGCGTCGAGATTTTGAAATTGCTCGCGCGTGCCCAGGAATTCTCGCCGCGAAAGATCGCCGTCCTGATTGCGGTCCATCCGCTGGAACCATTCCGGACCAATGCCTGTGCGGCGGGGGCCGCCGGGATTCGCCTCGTACGCGGCGACGACAAATGTGCCGTTGGTGTTCATCGTCGGCCCACCTGGCCCAAGCCGCAATTGATAGCGGCGAGGAATGTCGTCGGGCTTGATTTTGCCGTCACCGTCCCGATCCCACGCTGAAGCTGTCTGCGCCAACAGCCGAAGTTCGCGCATTCCCAGCATATTGTTGCGATTGGCGTCCAGAATTTCGAACAGCGTGCTGCCGCGATCGGTGAACAGTCCGTTCACGCGCTTGGCCGCGATTTCGTTCTGCCGCTTGACGTACTCGACATACTCATCGACGAAGATCTTGCCGTCGTGATCCTTGTCGATCTTTGCGAATTCGGCGCGACCATTGATGCGCCTCAGCTCGTTCTTGTCGAGATAGTCGTTCTTATCCTGGTCCGCTTGCTGCTTGAACATTTGCCGGGTGTTCTTCTCGATGTTTTCGGGTTTGGCCGAACCGTTGCCGCGAATGTCAAGCTCGAACGACATGCCGCGGATCATGATCGATCCGTCCTTATCCATTTCGGTGCGGACATGAGCGTCCTTGGCATCCGGCTGATTCAGCACCTGCACGCGGCGCCCCTTCACGTCGGGATCGAGCTGCGCTTCTAGTTCGACGTCCGGCGGCTGCGCCTGATACCAGGCCGATAATTCTGGCACATCAAGCTTGCCGTTGGCGTCCTTGTCCGCCGCGGCGAATTCCTGTTCGCCCAGGCGCAACTCTTCCCGATCCAGCAAGCCGTCTGCTTTGCCCCCCGCAGGCGCCACGTCGTAGCGAGCGATTAACGCTTCGCAGATTGTGGCTGGCGGCTGGTCCGGAACAGGTGCCAGCAACAACTCGCGTGTGGGCTGGTTTGGGTTTTGCACTTCGAAGTTGTTGCCGAACGGATTGCCGTCGTCGCGCAGCTCGAAATCGCTATACGCTTCGTCTTCGTCTCGATCGTAACGATAGAGCGTATCGATGCCGGCAGTCATCTCGGTCTTGTCGAGCATCTTGTCATTGTCATGGTCAAGGATCACGAACAACGGATCGCCTCCGGCGGCCGGCCGTCGTTGACCTCCCCGGCTGATGCCAAAGCAGGACTGCGCCAGCTGCTCGACAAGCTCATCGAACGAAATGGCGTCGTCCTGCGGATTGGTGTCGATATCGAGAAACGTCAATTGCTCGAATCGCGTCGTGCCGGTCCGCGTGCGCCGCTCGGCGAAAGTCGTCCAGTCACCGCGATTGAACTCATCGTTGTCCAATGATCCGCTCGCGTCCGCGTCCAACTCTTGAAACCGCTCCCACAAGTAATCGCCCCAGGTGGACTGATAACCTTGTCCCCCCAGGCGAATGTGCAACCGCAAGAAGATCGGCCGGCCGGCGTTCAAGAGAATCAGATCTTGCAAGTCACCCGCATCCGCGGCAGCAATCGGTATTTCAGCGCTCTCCGCCGAAGGCTGAGTTTCGTCGGCCGATAACCGGCCCGTCGGCATAAACAATGCCATGACAACAGCCGCCAGCAGTGCGGCGCAAATTCGTTGCTCGCGCCACGAATACATTCCGGCGAAACTCGCCCGGCGACAGGATAGCAACCACGTTTTCATACAAGGCACTCGCGCAGTGGTTTGGCGTTCGGATCGATCAGCCGGATTGGACGGCCGACGTTCGACATGTTCTGCTCCATCGGATCGAGTCCCAGGCTGAGCACCATCGTGCCCAACAGATCGGGGACGGACACCGGGCGATCGGCCACGGTCATGCCGTCTTCGCTCGAGCGGCCCACGACTTGGCCGCCGGTGATTCCGCCGCCGGCAAGAACCGTCGACCAGGCGGTGGGGAAATGATCGCGCCCTTGGTTACTGTTGATTTTTGGCGTGCGGCCAAACTCACCCATCCATACAACCATCGTCGAATCAAGCAGCCCGCGGTTCTTCAGATCTTCCAGCAGCGTCGCCCAAGCGGCATCCAGCACCGGCAGCATTTTCTTCAGCGCGTCGAAATTATTCTGGTGCGTGTCCCAGCCAAAGACGTTCGACTCGGGCAGCCCGTTGAACGAAACTTCGACAAACGGCACCCCGCGCTCGATGAGCCGCCGCGCCAACATGCAGCCCTGACCGAACGTGTTGCGCCCGTACGCATCGCGCAGATAATCGGGCTCTCCGCCGAGTTCGAAGGCCGCGGTGGCGCTCGAGCGCATCAATCGGTCCGCCTGGCGATAGGCCGAAACGTGGCTTTGCGGCGCATGGCCGGGGTGGCTTTCACCGAAGCCCTGCTCCATATCCGACAGCAACGACAGCCGTGCGTCAGCCTGCGCGCGCTCGACGTCTTTCGCCAGCGTCAGGTTGGGAACTTTCAATTGCTGCTCGTAATTGTTTCCCTGCGCTTGCTGGAAAACAGCCCGCCCGCCACCGACCACCAGTGGTGCATGACGAGGACCAAGAAAGCCAGGCCCGAACGCGGCCGGACTGAGAAACGTCATGGCGCCGATGCTGACGCAATTCGGCAACTCGGCCGTTTCCTCGCCCAATGATTTGCCCACCAGCGCCCCCAGCGCCGGATAGGCCACCGGTCCTCCTGGCGTGTAGCCGGTGCGCAGCAAGTACGTGGCCCGCGAGTGATCTCCCTCCTTGGTACTCATCGAGCGGATCAGTGTCAGATGATCGCCCATCTTTGCCAGCCGCGGCATGTGCTCGCAAATCTCCAGCCCGGGCACGGGCGTCTGAATCGGCTTGAAGGGGCCGCCGTTGGCGTGGCCTGCCTTCAGATCGAAGGTATCGGTCTGGCTGGGCCCGCCCGACATCCATAACAGAATGCACGAACGCTTGCGACGCTTGTCCGTGGCTGCCTTGGCTGCCAGCGCATCGAACCATCCACTGACCGAGACACCGAGAGCCGCGCCACCGATCGAGCGCAACCACTCGCGACGCGAGCCGAGGAATCGATGCCACCGAGAACTGATATCGTTATCCATCATTCGTTCTCCTGCATTCCGAATTGTCCGTCAGGAGGCTCCTGATTGTGGTGGTCGGGCGAAGCGCGTGCATGCTCTCGCAACAGCAGCGCTAATGGTTGAAGAGAAACTCACTCGAATTCAGTAGCGCCCAAAAGATATCGCCGAGCGCTTCGTCGGCATTCTTGCGTGCGCCGCCGTCGGCGAGATATTTCTCCAGCCGGGCCAGTTCCTCAGTCGTCGGAGGTCGCTGCACCGTGGCCAGGTACATGGTCTCCAGTCGCTGCGGGAGGTCGAACGCCGGAAACTGCGAAATCGCCCCCAGCATCGCGCTGCGCTTGACCGACGTCGCGTCGGCGACGAAATCTCCGTTCATGATCGCCATCGCCTGGATGATCGAAGTGTCGTACTCGATCGTCCGGTCGCGCTGGTTGGCAAACATTTCCAGGAACGTGCTGCGCGGCGTGCCATTGGCAAAGGCTTCCTGGCCGTTCGCCAGATTCTGGTCACGATAGCCGACGGCCACGGCCAAGCTGTCGAACAATTGATCCGGAGAGAGCCCCCGCACCGGCATCACGGCAAACCGATGCGGATCGCGCTGCGACTCCTCGCTGACACTGCTCGACAGTTGATAAGCCCGGCTGCTCGTGATGGCGCGGATCAAATACTCGATGCGAAATTCATGCGACGCGAAACGCTCGCCCAGGATCTCCAACAGCGCGGGATGGCTGGCGGGATTGCTTTCGTCTAAATCGTCGACAGGGTCGACGATACCGATGCCGAAGAAGTGGGCCCACATCCGATTCGCAAGCGCGCGGCTGAAGTAAGTGTTCTCGCGCGCCGTCACCCATTCGGCCAGCTTACCACGTGCCGTGGCCTCGGCCGTCCAGTTGGGGACCGACCCGTCAAGGAACGTGGCCGAAACATCCTGCTCGGTATCTGGAATGCGCAGCTCATGCTTCGCCGCATTGTCCGTCAACGGCGAGAAGTCCGCATCCTTCTGCTGCCGTTCGATGCCGGCAAAGAAGCTGGCCAGTTGCCAGAATTGCTCGCGCTTCCAATGGGCAAAGGGATGGTCGTGGCATTGGGCACATTCGAGCCGGACGCCGAGAAACGTCCGGGCCGTGGTCGCGGCCAGGTTCTCGGCCTTACCTTCTTTAGCCACAAAGAACGCCACCGGCGTCGTCGAGCGCCGATCGTAAGGATTGAGGGGCTGGCCGTTCTGCGTTACCGGTGTAGTCAACAACTCACGAGTGATCTCGTCGTAGCCGCGCCCCTGGCGAAATTGCTTGCGAAACCACCCCTCGACCGTCGACGCTACGTAGCGAACCTGAAAATTCGAATCGGCCTCGGGCATCAACGTCGTACGCCACGTGCGCGCGAAGTGATTCGTAAAGGCCGGCCCGTCGAGCAGCCGGTCCACCAGGTGCTCACGCCGATCCGGTGACGGCTCTTCGAGAAAATCTCGCGTCTCGGCGACCGAGGGAATTCGCCCTGCCAGGTCGAGATAAACACGGCGCAAGAACTCGGCGTCCGAGGCCGGCGCCGCGGGGATCACCTTTTCTGCGCGCCAGCGCGAGGATAGCTCGGCGTCGATCGTCTTGGCCAGGGCGCGAGCCTCGGCCCAGGAAACGGGCCCCGTCGGCTCGGTGCCTGCCTGGGCCGATCGCGTATTGCCGCTGAACGCGACTGCGATCGTCACGACGAACGCCACGGCGGAAATCAGACTATGACGTGCCAGCGAATTTCGCGGCTCGGCCATTACGGTTTTCATCTTCACCGTCCCCATTTCTCTACTCCGACTTTACTATCCTTTTGATCTGCCCCTAGCCACAACTCGACGCATGCAGTCGTTGGCCGCGCACTCATTCGCCGTCAAGACGTGCTGCGTCGAGTGGCTCCTGCCCGGCGATCGTGAACAGCGCGGGCGTAAGCGTCACCAGCACGGCGTCACGAACGAAGTGCGCCTTGCCGTCGGCAGTGCAAAAGATGACACCACCCGGATGCACACCGCCGAACTTGCCGCTGAGCTTGCCCGTCGCATCGGTCATCAAATCGTCAGGCTTGGTCCAAGGAAGGTTGCGGCGCGTTTCGGTCACCAAGAGCGTATTCGCCGGACCGTCGGCGATCTCGGACAAACTTTTTGTACCTTGCTCGGGAAAGCAGGTCGTGGGCCCCACGACGGCCAGGACCATCGAGTTGCCATTGGCCGGCTTGGTATCCGCGGCCAACGAACCGCCGTACTCGCGCGGCATCTTCGCAACCAACTTGGCGTTGTGCTCGCTATCCCACGGCTCGTCGAGATGGAATTCGCGGTACAACTCTTCGTAGCCCAAGTCCGGAAGCACGTGGACGCGCCAACTCAACAGCGGTTTTCCGTCAGCCGACACGTTGCCTCGCGCCGGCAATGTTTTCATGCGTTCCTGGTACTTCAATAGCGCCGCCGCCACGCGTTCCAGGTTCTGCTTTGACAGTCCGCGCCGCTTCACCATGGCCGGAGAATTGATCACCCCGCCGGGCACCGCCGTCGGCGCCGCCGGGGCCGCGTCGGCGAAGCGGAACTGACCGCTGTTACCGGCGACCTTGCTGCCGAAAAACGCCCCGACCGCGTTGGTAACGACCTGCATTGCCATCCCTACTTCGGCCTCGGTGCGCATGTTCACAACGGCCGTCCGGCCGACTTGTGCGAATTCGGCGCTGCCGAGCAACTGCGACGTCAAATCGTTCACGGTCGGCGGGGGGACCTTGCCGTCCGGGCCGGGGTCGAGCTTTGGCTTGGTCTTCACGCCTAACCGCGCCACGGCGATCAAAGCCTTGGCACCCTGAACCTTCACGTTGGCAATTTTTTCGTCTGGGCAATCGATCAGAATTCGCCACCGCATACCGACACCACCGTCGAGCGTGGCCGCGAGCGATTTCGAATCCTTCAGCAACTGCTCGAAGCCCGGAATCTCGCGAACTTCCTTCATCGATTTCGCGGCGAATGTCGGTTCGAAAGCAAACACCAGCGAGCTGTTCTCGACCTGCGACCAGACATCGCCCCATGCCAGCTGGGCCGGGTCGCCCGGCGCTTGCTCGACGACATGCTTCAGATTCCACTCGTCGCCGACGAGGTAGTTACGATCATCGGCCGGGAAGAAGCAAATATTGGGTTGCTCGGGAATCTTGTAATAACGCTTGCCTGCATGTTCAACGACTTGCATTTCGTAGGGGAACGCCGCGCGCTTCTTATCCCAATCGACCGGCTCGGTCGAGCGCACATGCACCAGGTCGAAAATCAACTGCTGCCCGTTCTCAAGTGCCGGCCGCTCGGGGTCGGGGCGCACCATGATCATCGTCAACTGCTCGATCTTCGTAACCGGAATCGGATTGCGAAAATCAGAACCGTTGATGTTCAGCAGTCGGTCGAGCACCTTCAACTGATCGCGTTTAAAGAAGCCAATCGGCCGTAGCGCAAACAATGCCACCGTGTCGGCAGGAAGGTATTTCAGAGAAAGCGGCGCGACGGAATCTGACGATGGCGTCTCTACCGGTGGCGTTTTCTCAGCCGCCGGAGTTGAATGTGCTGTGGCCGGCTGCGTGGACGCTGGGTCTGCCGCCGCCGGTGGATCGGCCCATAACGCGGTGGGCATCGCCAGGAAACACGTCGCAAGAAAAGCCGTGGCGGGCACGAATCCGCGCAGCCCGGCGTAACAGCGCACCGACCTAACCATCTCCGCCCTCCTGTTCCCCAGCGAGCGCACGGACCAAGAATATGAAGCGCGCCGCCGAACCGTCATTATGGGGTGTTCGGAGACGTTTTCCAGCAAATTTTTAATTAAACATTCGGGGGGGTGGATGTAACTTCTGTCAGTTTTGAAATGTGAACTCAGGTAACTTACATTCGTTCGGCCGACGCCAACGAAGCGGCGAAATCAATCTGCCAGCCGCGGACGGCGTGAGATAAGAAGGTCGTTCGGCATGACCCCCTCGACCCATGAATCAAAGCGCGGCATCCGTGCCGACGTGAAATGAAGCTCGAGGTAATTATTCGTGGCCCGCGGAAGACCCTTCGATGCGTTTCAAGAGTTGCTCCGCCTCGGGGCGGTGCGGCCACTCGCTGGGTGCGGTCATCAAGGCCTGTCGCACGTCGTCCGCAGACTGCGCGAGTGCGCCGCCCACAGCGTGCACCTGGCCTCGCACTAGCAACGCCTCGGGTTGCGTCGGATCGAGTCGTAACGCCTCGCCCGCGTCGGCCAGCGCCGCGTCGAGGTCCCCGTCCCGCAAGCGCAGATAGGCGCGCTGCCCGTAGGCTGGCGCGAACTGCTCATCCAATCTCAGGGCGGCGTCGCAACTCCAGTACGCTAGAGTTCGATCCTGACCCTGTTCACTCGCGATCGACATGTTCACATAGTAACGCGGCTGCAGCGGATCGCGGGGATGATTGAATTCCTCGATCTCGCGATACACACTGCGAATCGGCACAGGGAATGACCAGGTCGCGTGGTAGGCCGGCAAAATAAGCTGTGCCGCGGCGATAGATGCTAAGACCGCTTTAAAGCTGGGACGCGCGTAATCGTGCCATTGCCAGATGCCCATAATTAAGACCGGTGCCAGGATCATGAACGTCCGCGACATATCTCTCGCCACCACAAGCGCCGCTACGGACGCAGTGAACACCGCCAGCCCCAGCAATATTCCCCAGCTGCGGCCTACGCTTCGCCAGGTAAACCACACCGCTGCGCCGACCAGTATCCAGGCAGCGCGAAATCCACTCCAGAGACCGATCGCAAAATATTCGACGGGAACCTGCAGCACCTCTTTCCCGTGCCGCTGCACGTAATCCGTTGTCTCGGGATCGCCCACCAACCAGGCGATTGCGCGTACGGCCAAGTATGGCACGCTGGCCGCGAGCGCCACGGCCAAGTCGACCACCAGGTCGTTTCGCTGACGTTGTGCCGCATTGCGAAAGACTATCGCGCGCACCAACAGCGTCAGCGGTAGCGCCAGGACGAAGCGTTCGTCGATCCAGGGTATCGCCAGGCAAACCAGAGCGATCACTAGTCGCGACTCGGCAAACGCCAACGCCAGTAGCCCTAGCATGAGCCACGAATCGAAATACGTCAGCCAGCCAGCTGATACAAAAAACCACGGCAGCGTCGCGAACACCATCGCGGCCAGGCAGGTTTCGAACCAATCGTGCAAACGCCGATAATTGCACCAAGAGACTAGCCATAACGTCAGCAGGCACCCTAGCCAGGGCATGGCCATGTATAGCGGCGTCGGCAAATCGCCATAGTGCCAAACGAGGGGAAACAGCAGCCGCCAGGCAATCACCTGGTTTGTCGGATTCTCGATCTCGGCCCACGGTTCGCGCAATTGCTGCAGAGAATCAAACGCGCGATAACAATCACACAAGCTGTACTCCTGCGACACAAGCAATCCTCGCCATTCCGAATAGCGCGGCGAAAAGCGCACCAACGTCACCACGGCAATCACGAAGGCAATGCCCAGGCAGCCTGCCGCCACTACATACGGTGGCGCGTCTCGAGCCGGTGTTGACGTGGTCTCTTCGCGTTCTCGTGTCATGGAGCCATCTTACATCCGGGACTTCGATCGCATTCTACGATCTCGCTGCCCAGGTTTCACGGCAACTCCGCGGGCAAGATCAGCACCGGCTGGTCGGGCGCCGTGCCCGGAACGACAAAGCCATGATCACCATCAATCAAGAAATACGGGTATTTCGCCCAGAACTCATCATGGGCAGGCAGGAACGACGC
Source organism: Pirellulales bacterium (assembly GCA_036499395.1). Taxonomy (NCBI): domain Bacteria; kingdom Pseudomonadati; phylum Planctomycetota; class Planctomycetia; order Pirellulales; species Pirellulales bacterium. The sequence goes on along the minus strand of DASYDW010000017.1, from coordinate 31,535 downwards.
GTACGAAATCCCTGCTTCGCGCAGGCGCCTATGCACGGCCGCCTGATCCAACTTCGGATCAAAGACGAAAGCAACCTGCGGGCTCCAGACCATCACCGGTCGAAACTGCGAATTCGCTAACAGCGATACGGCTAAATAACAGTCGTCGGTCAGCACCCCAGCCACCGGCAGGCCGGACTCCTCCAAGAGTCGGGCCGTGATCAGCGACTGCTTCATGAGTCCGCCTTCGTGCGATTGCCGGCTGAACATCGCGGTGCATACTTCGGACGCGTCGCGCGGATGCGCCCAAATGGCGGCGACTGCCGAGGCGCCGCACCACAGGATCGGAATCAACACGGCGCAGCGAACCAGCACCGGCCGGCGCTTTTGCCATTCGCTGACCATGGGCCCCCAGGCGCCGGCGCCAATCGCTAGTACCACCCAGGCCGGCGTGAGTACGCGCAAGCTGTAAGTAACTCCGCCTAAGGTGTACGGAATCGACCACAGCCACAGACCAATAGCGCCGAGCGCTAGCGGCCCCAGCGTGCGGCAATATTCGCGCGAGAGCGCGATACCCGTCAGCCCCGCGAACAAGACGAGCGTCGCACCAGCACGCAACTGGTCGGCGATCTGCGCCCATTTCTCGGCGGAAAAGGTCCGCAGTCCGAGACTTTCCTGATAGAAAGCCATGATCTGGGCGTGTCCCTCGTTCACAGGAAATCCGGCGATATCGATCGAGTACAAGGGATTACCGGAGCGAATCCAGTTACGCACATACCAAGGCGCCCCGATCGCGATCGCCACGGCGCAAAATGGGAACACGTATCGGCGCGTAGCTCGATCACTGACGAGCACGACGAATCCACACGCCGCCAACAGAGGACCATACTCGCGTGATATGGCCCCCAGCCCGGCGAACATGCCGGCCATCACCGCGCAACTAAGCCGTGGCTGTCGCAGCGTGGCAAAGGCAAATGCCAGTTGCCCGGCACAGGAAAGCGCCGTGTAACCCGTTTCCTGCCCGATCGCGACCCCGGTGTTAAACAGCGCCGTGCTCGCCAGGGCCGAGAGCGCTAAGAGCCCGCCTGTGACGCCGAACAAAGACCGCGCCGTGTAAAACACCAATGCCAGACAACTCGCGGCCTGCAGGGCGATCAGCACAGATGTTGTCGCGGGGCGTGGTTCTTCGACGCTAGCGTACAACCACCAATATGCACTCGATACAAGCGGCACAAAGCCGTCCGGATACGTGTAGTGCGAGAAATCGGCATCACTTACCGGTGGGTAGAACGCCAGGCTCTGCTCGGCAAGCATCTGTCGCGCCAAGGCTTCCCAGCGGAACGCCGTATCGGCACCGCTCAACGGAGATAAACTGCTGCGAACGACCATGCCGGTCAGCACCAGCAGCACGACGACCGCGACAGGCAAAGCGAGCCACCACATCGTCGTTCGTGCAACTGGCACGGCCGTGGCCGGGGTTGCGTCACCACCTTCCGCTGACCCGTATCGCGCGGCAATCAACAGCGCAAGCAGTGTCATTACGGCGAGAGCACTAAGCACGGTTACGAAGCGAACAGAGGCGCCGGTTATTGCGCAGGCAATAACAATCTCGCCCAGCAATAACGCCGAGAGCGGGAACGCCGCGGCCCAGGCATAGGGCGCCCGCAGCGCGCGAGCGAGCGCATAACCAGGCACCCCAAGGCCGAGAATTGCGATCGCGACCATTTGTATCGCAAGAATTGCCGCCAACTTCGCTGTTCAAGCGCACGCGTCCCAGTTTGGCCTGCCGAACTCAGGTCGGCGCCGGGAGATGCGCTCAGTCTCGGCTAACGAAAGCCGGTTGGCAAGCGCGCCACTGCAATTTAATCGCGTCGAAGATATCTAGAGGTTTACGTAAACCTCCGGAGAATGTCACGAAGACGTTAGTTTCTAAACCTTAGCAGCGCTACGAACAGCCGCAATTCCTGCACTTCTTCGCGAAGTTGTTCCAGCTCGAAGCGCACATTCGACAGCGGGGATTCGGCCGCCAGGTGCTTTGCCTTTTCGATCTTGACCTTGGCCAGGTCACGCTGGGCACGCAGGCGGTCGACCTCTCCCTGGCTGATCGCGCCGGACAGCCGCCGATTGGCCGCCTCGGCCTTGCTCAGAGCATCTTCGGCCAGGCGCAAATCGCCCTCGGCGCTCGATACATAAATCTGCGAGTCGTTAATGTCGTCCCCTTGCGCCAATTGCACGCGCTCGCGTGCTTTGCGCACCGCATCCTGAACGCCCTGAATGATCGTCGGCCGAATCGTGTTCGGCGCACGCCGATTCGTGTCCTCATACTTTCGCAGCGTCGCTTCCATCAAATTCAAGTAAGCCTCGGCGACGCGAATGTCGAGTTCCTTTTCCTGCTGGGCCGCCTCGGCCGGGTTCGCGATGACCGGCTTGGCATCCTGCTGCCCCCACAAAGGCGAATTCACCTGGCTCACCAACCAGCCACAAATGATGCAAACACTCGCCACGCCCCATGATCGTTTCGACATCGTTTCACCTCGAAGTTATTTCTGAAATGTTGGTTTTGAGTGGCAGCCTAAGCAGACATTTCTCGAGAGACTTCCCGCGGAAGCCCCACAAATCTGGAAGTAAATCATCAGGAACAACGGCTACTCGCGCATCCAGCGGCGCATTCGCAGCAGCATCCGCTCGACATCGCCCAGGTTAGCGTACCAATCGACCACTTCGCGCACTAGCGCCGGATTATCGGTGATCAGATTGTCGCAACCATGGTCGAGCATCCGTAAGACGGTCTCCCGATCGGACACTGTCCAGACGTGGACCTGCATGTCACGGCGATGGGCGCGTCGCACCAGGCTGGCCGTTGCGAGACGATGATGCAGACTGAGAAAACCGACCGGCAGCCGCGTCAGATCGCCTTTGCTGACCGAGAGGATGATCCCTACCGGAACGTCCGGGGCTTCGCGTCGCGCCTGTTCAAGCGGCGCAAGCTTCAACGAAGAGATGATCGCCTGCCCTGTAAAGTCGTGAGCGCGCAACTCCTTGAGCACGGCGGGCACCAGGCTCGCACCGCTGCCGTAATCCTTGATCTCCACGTTCAAGCGGATATGGCCGGCACTTGCCTCCAGGAATTGCGAGAGTGTGGGAACCACGTCATCCGTCGGCGCTCCGTTGTTTCTCAAACGCAAGTCCGCCAGGTCGGCCAGGGTGACGTCCTTCACATTGCGAAGATCCCCCGTCATGCGGCGGAGATCGCTATCATGCATCAGGATCACGTGTCCGTCGGCCGTTTGCTGCACATCGATTTCAGCGAAGTCGGCGCCGGCATCGATCGAAAGCGCCAGTGCCGACAATCCATTCTCGGGCGCCGCCTTTGGCCCGGCGCGGTGCGCCGTAACCAGCGTGGGTCGATGGTCGATGAACTCTCGCTCGAGCCACAGGGCATAGCCGATCGACAGCAGCGGCCCCGCACAAACAAGCGCGATCAAGGGCGCTCGCCCATGCCAGGCTGGCCGCGTCGCCAAGTTAGTTCGGAAATTTTGCCACGCGAGTTTTCCCGGTTCGTCGATCGACTCGCGTCCCTGTCGATACTGATACGCCAACAGGCTGGCGAGAACGATGGCGAAAACCGCCGCCAACAGTTGCAGAATTAACGTGTCGACGACCAGCACGATCGCCGTCAACCAAACCAGCGTCGTTAATCCCCATTCGAGCCTGCCGAGCGCCAGGACGTTGCTCAGGTCCAGCACCGCAACGACGAAGAGGAACACGATGTACTTCGTCAATTGCCACGCGCCAACCGCAAGCAGCAGATTTCTGATTCGCCCATGCATCAGGCGCGTGCTGGCGCGCAAGGTCGCTGCGATGGAATGCTTCTCGAGCACGCAAATCGGCACGGCCAGCGCCCAACGGGCAAAAAACCACAGGGACACCAATCCAAATCCTAGACCCAGTACGACGGCGATCGCCACGGCAGCCCAGAAACGGGGAGGCCGCTCGGCCAGGAAATAATTGATGTCGGCATCGCTCAGCAAAAACCAGTACGCGAGCGCGCCCAAACCCAGGAACGGCAACGCCGCCAACAGCGCAAACAATGTCTGCACAAGCGCCAGCAGAAACAGCCGTGGCAGCGATCGAGACAGGCAGCCAACCAGCGTCCAAGTAGGCACCGCGGTGCCTGCAAGCGCCGCGTCGGCCAAGACTATCAAGCCGGCGTATTCGAGCAGTAACAGCGCGAAGCTAATGCTCAAGAAGAGCACGAGCGCCATCACTCCCAGCGGCGACATGAGAAACGAGAACAGTTCGAAGTTGCCCAGAACCGCTTCGCCCGACAGACCGATAACGTGATACGTGCAGCTGGCCACCAGTGGGCCAAGCACCGCGGCCGAGATCAGCGACATGGCCAACTCGTACAACACGAGCGGCTTCCAGGCACGGCACAGCATCCGGACGGCGACAGGCCAACTCATTGCAAAACCCATCAGCCTGCCGCGCGCAGCGATCCGCAAAAGGAAAGTATTTAGCCGCGAATCTTTTTCAGTGCTTCGGTCGCCGCGTCGCGCACGGCCGGATCTTCGTCCTTGAGCGCACGTTCAAGCGCCGGGACGCCCCCCTTGGCCTTCGCGCCCAGATCGCCCAGTGCCGTGGCAGCCTCGATCCGGGTGACGTCGGTCTTACCGTCTTTCAATAGATCGCTCAGCACCGGGATCGCGCTGCCGGTGATCTGCGAATCGTCGGGCTGAATGTGCAGCAGCGCCTCGACGCTGATCAGGCGCAGTACTTCGTCGGTCGATTTCAAGTTTTTCTGCAATGCCTCGACCGCGCCGGTTGCCCCCGGTCCGATAGCTCCCAAGGCAATACCCGCGGCAACGCGCACGTCTTCGTCCGGATCATCGAGAGCCTTCACCAAGGCGGCGGTCGCCTCGGCCGCGGCCGGACCTACATTCGCCAAGGCAAATAGCATCTCGCGGCGCTGTGCTGGCTCGACACTGTCGAGCAATTCAACAATGACCGGCACGCCCCCCGCCGCCGCCGGCCCCATCCGGCTCAAGACGTGCAGCGCCTTATCGCGCGTGGCCGGATCGCGCAGCCGCTCGACGACGCGAGGCAAGATTGCTTCGCCCATCGAGGCCAGCGCGCCGTAAATGTTTTCCTGCACTTCGGGATCGGAATCATCGAGCGCCGCAACCAGCGGCGGCCCGACTATCTCGCGAGGTGCGTTAAGCTCAATAAGTGCCTTCGCCGCGCCGTGCCGCACGTTGGCATTCTCGCTCTTCAGCGCCGCGACGATCAGCTCGACAGCCTTGTTCACTGCCGCCTGATCGTCTGGCTTCAGCTTGGCAACCGCCCAGGCCGAAAGCATGGCCAGGAACGGATCTTTGTCGGCCTCGCTCTTTTCCAACTCCGCAATCGCGCCAGTCGCGCCAACCTTGCCCAGCGCAAAGGTGCAGGCGTATCGCACGGCGTCGGCCTTGTCGCTCAGGCCCTTCACCAGCCTGGCCTCGGCCGCCGCGGCATCGATCCCCATTTCCCCCAGCGCAAGGGCCGACTGCATGCGAACTTCCGGATCAGGATCGTCGAGTAGCCCGCCGAGCGCCGGCACGGCGCTCTTCGCCGCCGGGCCCATTTCGGCCAACACCAGCGTTGCCCAATAACGCCCCTTCGGATGCGATAACGCTTCGATCAAACCGGGAACCGCCTCGGGACCTCGCTCGGCCAGTGTCTGTAAGGCCGGCACGACCACCGACGGATCGGCATCCTCGAGCACATTCACCATCAGCGGAATGGTTACCTCGGGCCCGGGATTCAATTGCGTGATTGCGCCAATCACGGCGCGACGCACTCGTGCGTGCTTGTCGGTCACGAGCGCCGCCAGCGCATCGATCGTCGCCGTGTTTTTGTCTCCCAATGCGCCTAGTGCCCGCGCCGCGTGAGCGCGGACATCCGGGGCGTCATCCCCCAGAGTCTTAATCAATGCCGCGGTGGACAACGAAGCCTTTGGCCCGATATTCTCGAGCGCTCGAGCCGCGCGCCAACGCACGTCTTTGTTGTCGCTGGCGAGCGCCTTGATGAGCGCCGGTACGGCCGTCGCACCGGCGGCGCCGGAATCGGCCACAGCGTCGATCGAGTCGATCGCGATTTGCGGATCTTTGTTCAAGATCTCGCTGTTCGCCTTAAGCGCCGGGTCAGTCTTCTGCGCCCCACAGCCCAAGGCGGCGAGCGGCGCTAACATGCCCACGATAAAAAACCTGAATCGCATGGAAAGCATCTCGTAAAGGATCAAGGCTTGCGAGTTGATGCGGCGATTGCGGAAGATCCGCGTCGTCAGCCGGCCGGAAATTTCACGTCAAACGCCAGATTTTCGACGAACTTTTTGGCCGCTATCCAGTCGTTGGACTGGTACTCTTTGATGTTCTTCTTCAGCGCCGTCAGCAAATCCCCCGTGTAGCGCTGCACGTCGCGATACAGATTCGGAGCCAGCGAACTGGCCGCCGCCCGCTGCTCGAACAGCTTGTCCAGTTCCCTCCGCTCGGGGTCGTACTGCTTCTCACGCAGAATAATGGGCCAGTTGAGCTGACCCGTGATCGGGTCGAGTTGCGTGGACGTCAATCGATCGGGCATACCCACCCGGGCGAAGCGGGCGATTTGCTCGGGCGTCATACGCGGCCCCTGCTTCGCAGCCCGATAGGCGCGATTCTCCTGCCGCATCTGGTAGTACGACTGCGTCCACTGCACCCGGTTCTGGATGTCCATCGAGCGCGCTTGCTCGTAGTTCTGCGCGGCCATGGAATCCATCAGGTTCGCCTGCCCCGTCGAGCGTACAACGTCGGCAAAGCCGCGCTGATAGCTTTCTGCAGCCGTGGAAGCTCCATACGGCGCGAACCATTGCCCGACTGCCACGATCGGCACAAGCGCCGCCAGCGCAGCTCCGGCCCAAACGAGCCTAGACATTCGTCGTCTCCTTGAAATCTCGATCGCCGGGCGAACTCGTCGGAAACCGCGAGACAAGGCCTGGCGGGATAGAATCGCCCCGGCATTTCCCGTCGGCGGGCACCCACTGCCGCCGAGGAAGCCAGAAATATTGATCCGCCCATCTTGAGCGGTAGGCCGTCGAAAAGCAAATGAATTGCACGTCGCGCGCGGTATGACTTGCAAAACCGTTTCCGTCCGACCGGACGCGCCGTGGGAAAGCGTCCTTATGGCCGCAACGAAGGCCTCCGCACTGGTGGCCAGCCGCCCACGCTGGCTACAATGATGACCTATTTCCCGACGGATCGTTTCAACGTGTGAGGTGCCTTTCATGCGTTCCTGTTTCGCGATTTGCGCTCTCGTTTGCGCCGCGGTCCTCATGACGCAGTCGACCGATGCCAGGGCCGAGGAATCCCCGGCCGGTGCCACGGCCCCGATGTCGGCGGACGAACAAGCGATTCGCGCCGCCGGCGAAGCCTATCGCGCCGCGTTCGCCAAAGGGGACGTCGAAGCGGTGGCTGCGTTCTGGACCAAAAATGCGGACTTGGTCGACCAGTCGGGCCACGCCTACAAGGTGCAAGCCGTGCTGGAACGCGCCCGACAAACGTTAAGCGACGGCGGCAACATTCCGCAGCCGCAGCGAAAGAGCGAGACCCTGTCGATCCGCTTCATCACGCCCGACGTCGCGCTCGAAGACGGCGCGTTCGAACGCAGCGGCGCCGGGCCGGACGAATCGCACGAGGGGCGCTACACGGCCGTGTGGGTCAAGCGCGACGGCAAATGGCTGCTCGACGGCGAGCGTGAATCGCCGGTGCGTGCCGAAGTCGTCGACGATCCGTTGCCGCAGTTGGCCTGGATGGTTGGCGAATGGATCGCCACCGGCGCCGAGGAATCGGCCGATATTTCCTGCACCTGGGGGCCGAACAAGACTTACTTGCTGCGGCAAATCACGCTGAAACCCAAGAGCGGCACACCAATCTCGGCCACGCAGTGGATCGGCTGGGACCCGGTGCAGGAAAAGGTGCGCTCGTTCCTGTTCGACTCGCGCGGCGGCTTTAACGAAGGAAAATGGACGAACGAAGAGGATGCCTGGGTCGTTCACACCAAGGGCATCATGCGTGACGGTCATCGTAGCGAAGCCACGATGTTGTACAGCCGCATTGACGAAAACAACTGGACCATCGAATCCCTCGAAGACGATATCGACGGTCAGCCGGCGCCGGAAATCAATCTGCGCGTCACCCGAAAACAATTGTCGCGTTAGACCGCGCCCTGCGGGCAGATCTCTTGCGAGCAGAAAGGATCCGCGTCGTGTCCCGACAAAACGTTCTCCAACATTCGAAGTCTTCTTGGCCTTCGCGACGCACTATTGCGGCCGCGGCCCTGGCTTGCCTGCTGCTGGCATTTGCCTTGACTGGTCCTTCCGTGGCGCTGCAAGCCAAGAAGGCGCAGCCCGGCGGGAATGCAGCGCAAAGTTCGTCCCGCGCGACGAAAGAGGCGACACCCGGCAACAGCGGCGCGAAAGCGCCCGCTCCGGCGCGCCCGCGGATCGACACCCTCGCTCAGCAGCAGTTCTTGGCGACCGAGGAATGGAAAACGACGGCCAGCGATTTCGATCAGTGGCTGAATACGCAAATGTTTTACGACGAACAGCGCACCGCCGAAACCCGGGCCCGCTTTGCCGTCGGCGTCGAACGCATGTCCGCCGAGCAATTGCAAACGTTCATGGTCGGGCTGCAGAACAAACTCGAAATTCTGTACAGCACCCTGGCCCAGGATGCGGAAACGTATCTGATGGAAAAAGCGGCCGTGGCCTCGGCGGCATATATGAAACGAATCCGCGACAAGATGCCGGACGTATTAACGGCCAGTGCAGCGCAGATCAATCAGCAGTTAGTGGCCCTGGCGGCGCACCGGCAGAGCCGCCGCGATTTGCAACAGCGTTTTGACGACAGCCGGCAAGAGCGCGTGGTCGCCAACCAGGCTCGCCTGCAGCAGCGACAAGATGCGCACGTCCGCAGCGTCGAGCGGCGCGGCCGCGCTCCGGGCGTGGTCAGCTCGAAGGCGGAAAACGACTTTCAACCCGCACGCGATTATGCCCCGCATAACCGGGATCCGGGCGGCTTCGGCATCCCCGGCATGATGGGCTTCGGCGTGGGGCCCGTGGGCGTCGTGTGGTAAGGATGCAAGCCAACCGCACCACGTCAAAAGCTCAACTCAAATATTTTTGCAGGAGCCGACGATGCGATTGGAGAAACTGGCGGTCTTGTTCTGCCTGATCGGTTGCCTCACTTCACCCGCTCGAATCTGCCACGCGGACGATTCCGCGGCGGCCGGCTTTGCCAATTCGCAAATGGCCAACTGGCATCAGTGGCGCGGTCCGCTGTCCAACGGCATCGCCCCGCAAGGCGATCCTCCTACCACGTGGGACGAGAACACGAATGTCCGCTGGAAGGTAACGCCGCCAGGCGAAGGAAGTTCGACGCCGATCATCTGGGACGACAAAATCTTTCTGCTCACCGCGATCCCCACCGACCGCGAAGTGGAATTGCCAGCCGAGCCCGAGAAGCCCGTCGTTCCCTCGGTCCCCGGTGCGCCGGCGCCGCGCCGGGCCAAGCGGCCCAGCAACGTTCACCAGTTTGTCGTGTTGTGCCTCGACCGTGCGACCGGCAATACCCTCTGGCAGCATGTCGCCACCGAGCAGGTGCCGCACGAGGGTCATCATCCTGACCACGGTTATGCGTCGTTCTCGCCCACGACCGACGGCCAGCATCTGTACGTGTCGTTCGGCTCGCGTGGCATCTTCTGCTACGACCTCGGCGGGCGTCAGGTCTGGAACCGGGACCTGGGAGACATGGAAACCTATGCCAGCTTTGGCGAGGGGACGTCGCCAGTCATCCACAACGACTCGCTGATCGTCAACTGGGACCATCAGGGCGAGTCATTTCTGATCGTGCTCGACGCGCGGACCGGCGAAACGCGCTGGAAAGTCGACCGAGAACCAGTGACCAGTTGGGCCACGCCGCTGGTGGTCGAGTACGAAGGGCGCACTCAATTGATCGTCAACGGGACGAAACGGGTTCGCAGCTACGACCTGAAAACCGGCGAAGTCATCTGGGAATGCGGCGGCCAGGTTTCGGCCGCGATTCCCTGCCCGGTCACTTACGACGGACTGGTTTATTGCATGACCGGCTTTCGCGGCAGCGCGCTGTACGCGATTCCGCTCAGCGCACACGGCGATATCACGGACAGCGAACACGTCGCGTGGCACAAGCATCAAGGGACACCCTACGTGCCGTCGCCACTGCTGTATGGCGACCTGCTTTACTTCACCGGCTCAAACGCCGCGATCCTTTCCTGCCTCGACGCCAAGACTGGCGACGAGGTCTTCGAGCGGCAGCGCCTGCAAGGATTGAAGAACATCTACGCCTCGCCCGTCGGCGCCGCCGAGCGGATCTATATCGCCGGCCGCGACGGCGTCGTGATGGTGCTCAAGCATGGACGACAGTTGGAAGTGCTAACCACCAACACACTCGAGGACGGCTTCGACGCCTCGCCCGCCATCGTCGGCCGCCAACTCTTCCTGCGCGGCAAGATGAATCTGTATTGCCTCGAAGCGAAGTAGAGGGCTGGCAGGAAGATTGCACCGCAATGACGCAGCCTCGGTATCAAGTTTTTGTCAGTTCGACATTTCGTGATCTTCAAGAGGAGCGGCAGGCAGTTCTCGACTCAGTTCTGCGGCTCAATCATTTCCCCGCTGGAATGGAAGTATTCCCCGCATCGGACGCGACACCGTGGGCCATCATCGAACGCGTAATTCGCGAGTCTGACTATTACCTTCTGATAATCGGCGGAAAGTATGGCTCGGTTGATGCAGACGGGATTAGCTACACCGAAAAGGAGTATGACTACGCCGTTTCGATTGGAAAACCAGTACTCGCATTCCTTCACGCCGATCCCGATAACATTCCCGTCGGGAAATCGGAGCTATATGAGAACGCTCGCGATCGATTGGTCAAGTTTCGACAGAAAGTCGAGCAACACCACTGTAAGTACTGGAGAACGACTGAAGAGTTGAAAATGCACGCCATCGTCGGCTTGACCGCAGAGATCGCCGAGAACCCGGGAGTTGGATGGGTCCGAGCCGACGGAGTCGATAACCAGGACCTTCTTAAGCGCTTAGCGGATCTGCAGCTGCGATTTGACAATATGGCAGCTGAGAATGCTCGACTCCAACAGTCACTACAAAATACGGACGACGCTATACGCGGCCTCTCCACAGGACAAGACATCGTCGATGTCGAGTTAGTCGTGAATCAAGGCGAAAATAATGCCGTTGACACGACCGTATCCCCGACGTGGGACGCATTATTCTTTGGTATCGCTAAGGATATTTTTACGCCATGCAGCGAAGCGCGCATCCGCAATTTACTGACCAATGTCGCGAAGGGAGAATTTAGCGAACTCACATCAACCATGAATTCGTCAACATACCATCTCACCGACGCGAGCTTCGAGAAAATAAAATTGCAGTTTCTTGCATTTGAATTTGTTGAGTTGCAGGCGGAGGAACGCCAAATTACGCCGAACTATCGCCAGAGATATACCACTTGGCTCATAACGCCAAGAGGTCGGCGCCATTTTTTACGAAGCAGTGCTGTACGCAACGACAATAGCCTTGACCACGACGAATGATTTGTTCGCAAATCGGCAAATGCCACTTATGTTCGCACGGCATCGCAGCCATATCGAGCATCAAACATGCGGACTTCGTGTACTATTTAAACCTCCTACTCGTGCGTCCCGACGATCGTTTGATCGAAATCGATGATCGAGCCGGTCATCAAGCCCGCGCGGTCCGAAAGCAAGAAGGCCGTCACCTGGGCAACCTCGGGCGCTTTCAGCAGCCGGCCAAACGGCTGCCTTGCCTCGGCATGTTCGAGCCAATCGCTCTCCGCGTTGTGAAAATTCTTCTGGATCGCGTGCTCGCCCGGCGTGTCCATCCAGCCGATGTTCAGACCATTGACGCGAATGCGCTGTTTCACCACTGATAAGGCGACGTTTTTCGTTAACGTGGCAAGCGCTCCCTTGGATACTGAATAAGGGCACAAGAAGGGCTGCCCGCCGTGGCTCGACATGCTGATGATGTTCACGACCGAGCCCTGGATGCCGGTCTCGATCATCAATTTCAACGATTCCTGCATCAAGAAGAACGGTGCCCGTACGTTGACGGCCATGATGCGATCGTACAACTCGGGCGAAGAATCGAGAATCGTACCGCGATCGGTAATCGCGGCGCTATTCACCAGATAATCGACATGGCCGAAAGTTCTTCGCGCCGCCGCGACCACGGCGTGGCAATCGTCGACCTTACCCAGATCGGCCCGCACGAATTCGGTGCGGCAGCCGGCCTTTGTCCATTCGCTGGCCAATCGGGTACCATTGGCCTCGTTGCGTCCACAGATCACGAGTCCTCCAATCATCTGCTCGGTGATCAATCGCCGGGCGACCGCCTCGCCCAGTCCTTGCGTGCTGCCCGTGACAATTGCAACTTTGTCTGCATGCGTAGTCATGGTTCGAGGCGTTCCTGCTGCCGAAGCCTAGTTTCGAAAACAAATCCTTGGGCCACTGCCGGTCGGCGCAGCATTATGGCAATCACGGAGTGCAAGGAGTATAGCGGCGCGAACCCGCCGAGTTCAGCGCGTGACGATCGCCCGGGTGTTGATCGCACGATGCGCGGCGGCGCAACGACGTCGGATAGAAGCGCGTGGCTACTACGTGCGGCGTGCGGCGGCCAGTGCGTCCAGCAAATCGTCGTCCAGTAACGAAGCGTGAACGTCTGTCAGACCGTCGACGTCAAACGCCGTTTGGTCAAATCGGGCTAGCTTCACCGTGCCAAAATCAACCAGCCTGGTCGCCACTTCGGTTGGCGTGACCGTTGTTGCGGTGCTAATTGTCCGACCGGCAGAACCTACGACTCCCGTAGACTTCGAAGAGCCCGTTCCTAAGACGGCGCTTAAAGTCGAAACAATGATTGCCGATTGATTGGCCACGCCAGTCGCCCCAAAGGGCGCCGACGGCTGTAAAGGCCCCCACGCGGTCACGGCGGCCTTCACCGTTGCGGCGGACACGACTCCGCCAAGTTCCACGGTAGGCGTCACGACACTTCCGCCCACGGCAGGCGCGGCAACTTTGCTATCCACCGTGGGAATCGCGATCTGTTGCTGAGAATTCGCCTGCAGTCCGCCGACAGGCAGCGTGGCCAGCCACTGCGACGAAATCAGCGCCAGATCTTGCCCGTTGACGATGCCGTCGGCATTGACATCGCCCGAACGACCCGCGGTAAGCCATCCTGACGACGCGAGCGCCAGGTCCTGCCCGTTCACGATGCCATCGCCGTTGGCGTCAGCTGGCAAAACGTGAATGGCAAAATTAAAATCACCCCCCGCGGTGCCATTGCCCGAGGGGAAGGCCGTGACACCATTGGTCCACTCGCCGTCTAGCGGACTGCCGGCGATATCCTGTACGGCGTTTGCGCCACTCGATGAGAGGTTTAAGTTCACACGATTAGCGCCTAGCGGATTGGCCAGCGTCCAGGTCGCGGTGAACGTATTAGGGTCGTAACTGAAACCCGTCGTGGGAACCGTTCCGCTCAGCCCGGCGACGCTCAGACTCGCCTGCGAAACGATCACCCCTTTACTAAAGGTGACCAGTATCTCGTTGACATTTCCCCAAGGCAGGGCATTCAATTGCTTCCCGCCAGTGGGAATGGCGTACCCAGCTCCGCTTCCTTCGCCGACACCGGCCAACTGAGTGAGAAAGCTGCCTGTCCAGCTCGTACCCGCCACGTAAACATGCGTGACGGTGGGTGCCACATCCTGAGTTGCGCTGGGCGCGACATTGAACGCCGCGGTCGTCGCCGATGCCAGCCCGGTGGCGCTGATGCTCAGTTTATATCCGACGCCAGCGGCGGAGATCAAAAGGTTATTAAACAGCGCTACGCCGTTAACGGCGTTCACTGTCAATGTGCCTGCGAGGACTCCTCCGCCGGGATTGGTCGAAATCGAAACAGTCAGCGGTCCGTTGTAAGTCGGATCCGTGTTGCCGTTGCTGTTCTCGGCTTCGACTTTCAGCGTAAACGGAACACCAGCGTGTATGCCTGCGGGCGGTTGCGTGAGTACGGCCACGTGATTGGCCGGGGTGTCGGTCGTTACCGTACCGCTCTGTACATAGATGCCGCTCCCCTGCGCGATGCCCGCCGGGCCTATGACCCCGACGTTTCCTGCAGCGCCATTAGCGCCCGTCGTACCTGGCACGCCGGCAATGGCGTCAGTTCCGTTGGCCGCGCGCGTGCCCTGAGCTGGCCGCACACCACGTCCGCCGATGCCTCCGATGCCGCCATGTCCACCGGCGCCGGCATTTCCCCCGGCGCCTCCTGAACCTGCGGCTCCCTTGACGCCGATCACTCCGCCGCTCGCGGCAACTTGGCTGCCTGCGTATGTGGTACCCAATCCCAAATGCAGGCTGCCGCCGCCGACAAAGATGCTGCCTCCGAGCGCGTTGCCTCCCGCGCCCGAGATGCCCGACGATCCGCCGTTGCCTCCTGCCGCACCATTTCCGCCATTACCGCCGAGGGCGCCATTACCTCCGGCGCCGCCACTCCCCACCAAATTCCCGTTCCGGGTCGTTCCGGCATCGCCGCCGGCCCCTCCCGATCCTCCCGCGCCGCCAGCGCCGCCATGACCTGCGGCGCCTGCAGCGCCGCCATTGCCGGCCGGTCCCCCAGCGCCACCGTATTCACTATTCGTCACTAGCACGACGGCATCCAGTTCCAGCGAACCGGCAATGATCGCCACACCCGCCCCGAATGCGCTGTTCCCCGCCCCGCCGGCGCCGCCATTGCCACCGTTGCCCCCTGCTCCAGCAGCGCCGCCACGTCGCCCGAGACCGCCCGCGGCGCCGAGGCCACCGTTTTGATTCAGGGCCGGGTTGTTGTAGACCAGGCCGCCACTTCCTCCCGATCCGCCGAAACCACCGCGGCCGCCGTTGCCGCCGTTGCCGCCATGTCCGCCTGCTCCGCCAGCGCCGCCCACGCCACCGATGCCGCCGGCGGCCTGATTCGCCGTGATCGCAACACTGGTGATCGTGACGGTTCCGCCTGCCACAAACAGACCGCCGCCCGCTGCGGTGCCCGCGTTGCCTCCCAGGCCGCCATTGCCAGCCGAGGCACCGCGCGCACCATTGGCGCCGACCCCGCCATTGCCGGCCGCAGCGCCGTTACCACCTACCGCTGCGCCGTGCGTAGCAACGCCGCCGCCGTCTCCGCCAGCGCCGCCGCGCCCGCCTGCCGCACCGTTGCCGCCATTGCCGCCAGAGCCGCCGCCACCTCCAGCGCCGCCCGGTCCGCCGCGACCACCCCAAGCGTAGTTCGCTTGAATCGCGCCGGTTTGCATCGTCACGGTGCCCCCGGCGACGTATACCGCGCCGCCGGCAGCGCCGCCGCCGTCGCCGCCGAAACCGCCATTCCCTCCCACGGCCCCGACGCCACCAATCGCTCCCGCGCCGCCGTTGGCGCCTGCTGCCCCGCTGCCGCCGTTGCCGGCCGCGTTTGCGCCGATATTCGGTCCGCCACGGCCGCCGTTACCGCCGCGACCGCCGAGTCCTCCGGCGCCGCCGTCACCGCCGTCAAGTTTGGTTCCCTTACCGCCCGCACCTCCGGCGCCGCCATTACCGCCGAATACGGCGTCGGCTTGAAACGTCGTGTTCTGTATGACGAGTTGACCACCGGCGACAAAGACGGCGCCCCCCTTGGCATCGCCACCATCGCCGCCAAGACCTCCACGGCCGGCGTTCGCAAAGGCGTTCGAGCCGCGCGTACCGTTCTTGCCCGCCGTGCCAGGCAGGCCGTTCTGCCCGCGCTGACCGTTGCCGCCGGCGATCGCGCCGTTTGAGCCGTTCAGTCCCGGGTTACCCGGCAAACCATTGGCGGCCGAAGGTCCCGTGATAACTCCGTTCCCCCCTTTACCACCGAGCCCCGCGTAAGCGGCGGCGTTAACGACGCTCGAATTAATGAGGTTCAACGAACCGGCGTTCAGGTAGATCGCGCCGCCGCTGGCGTTGCGGCCTGTGCCGCCCGTGCCGCCGATGAATCCCGCAGCGCCCGATGATCCGTTGACGCCATTGGCCCGATCGCTTTTGAAGGCCACGTCGCTGACCGTAACCGCGCCACCGTCGACCAGCAGACCGCCGCCGATGGCGTCGTTTCCGCCGAAAAGGCTGCCATTGGTCGCGTTCCCATGCGCGATCGTCAGGTGGTCGATGCTCACACTAATCGAGGCGTTCGTGGCGCTTACGACTTCGAAGACACGCGTGACATTCGCACCGTCGATGGTCGTCGCCGATTGACTAGCGCCGACGATCGCCAGCGTCTTGCCGGCGATCGCGCTGTTCTGATCCTGGACGAGCAGTTCGCCGCTCGAGGAACTAAGGGCGTACGTCCCGGCGGCCAAGTTGATCGTGTTGGATGTATCGCCGTTAGTGTTCGCCGCGTTAACCGCGGCAAGCAAACCCGCGACGTCGCTGGCATTGAACACGGCGAGCAGACGGCGTGCTTCGAGCGGCTCGAAGTGCAGGCGGGAAGTCGTGTCGCACCGATCGTGACGTCGACGGTCCAAGCGGCGGGAGATGAAGCGGCGGATTCGCTGGGGAAGCGGCATGAACAGGGGCACTCGCGGCTGGAGAGCTAACTCAACTCAGGAGCGTGTGCGGCTGACGACGCAATCGGGGGCAGCGATGCCGGCCAGGCGCAACTCGTGCTGCGATAGTACGTGGCAGCCGAACCGAATGCAAGAAATAAGGAGTTGCCCGCGCCGATGCTGGCAGATGCACATCATCGGAACTGGTCTGCGTGCGCCGCACGGAACGCGCACTAGCGCCGTCCGTAAGGTCGCGCGGATGCCAATTGGGCAACCAGCGGCTCATCAATCCAGCGACTTTCGAGTTCACCGAGAGAACCGAAATCGATGACGGATTTGCGTCCGATCCCGGGCGCATTCGGGGGGGTCAGCGCTGACAACCAATTGGTAGCGTTGTTAAATCCCTTGTGTAATCGCTCGTTACGAACTTCATTAGCAGTCGTGTTTCCGAATGCAGCAACGGTGGAAATAGACGTCGCCACTCTGTCGAAATCGACCGAAGTCGCCCCGACCATAGACGCCCTGGGTCCAAGCAAGAATGCCGGCGGCACCGCGGCGCTGACGATCACGGAGTTAGTTTGCGTCGTCAGCGCCATTGCGGTGGCTTGGCTACCCCCCGCTGGTAAAGTTGCCAGCCACTGCGATGAAACCAGGGCCAGATCCTGCCCATTGATAATGCCGTCGGCGTTAACGTCGCCAGTAAGGCTCGAGCTTAACCAGCCCGAAGATACCAGCGCCAGATCCTGGCCATTGATAATGCCATCTCGATTGGCATCTCCCGGCAGCGTGCGGAACGCGAAATTGAAATCGCCGCCGGCCGTTCCATTCCCCGAGGGGTAGGTGCTGGTGCCGCTGGTCCACTCGCCGTCGAGCGCATTGCCGGCCGCATCCTTAACGGCGCTTGCGCCCGTGGAGTGCAAAACGAGATTTAACTTGTCGGCGCCGATCGGCTGCGCCAAGGTCCACGTCGCCGTAAAGGTCGACGCGTTATAGCTGAAGCCACTGGTCGCATACGTTCCCCCCAAGCCCGTCAGCGTCAGGCTTGCTTGCGTGACAGTGACTCCTTCGCTAAACGCAATCTGAATCTGGTTGATGCCGCTCCAAGGTAGCGTGTTCAATTCTGCCGGACCGCTCGGCATGTTGTAGCCGACACCGCTTCCCTGGCCGGCAAGCACCAGAGCGTTGCGATAGCTGCTCGTCCATCCGGTGCCGCCAACCACGACTTGAATCACCTTGGGCGGGATGTTCGTCGCACCCGTTACGTTAAACACGCTGCTTGTCGTTGTCGTCAATCCCGCGCCGGCGACATGCAGCGCGTAACCGGTGCCCGGCTTGAACAATTCGAGATTCGTAAATGTCGCCACACCATGCACGGCAGTAAGCGCAAGCGTGCCGGCGAGCGCACCGCCCCCTGGATTATTGCCAAGCGACACAGTGATCAGACCGTTGTAGGTAGGATCGACATCGCCGTTTGCGTCCAAGGCGTCGACCTCGATCGAGAACGGCGTCACGACCGCCACGCTCGTCGGCGGTTGAACGACCACGGCCGTGTGCGTCGCCGGCATGGCCGTGGTCACGGTGCCACTCGCAACGTAAATGCCGCTTCCCTTCGCAACGCCGATGGGTCCGAATTGACCAAAGCCGCCGCTGGTGCCATTACCACCGGCGACGCCTGCTCCGCCACTCGCGCCCCCTGCGCCATTCGCGCCAACATGTGTGAGTCCTGCGCCGCCATGTCCGCCAGCGCCCCCTGGACCCGCGCTGCCGCCCAATCCGCCAGCTCCGGCCAGCCCGACGTTGCCGCCACTCGCACCTCCGCCAGCGAGGACGGTACCGGGGTAAGTCGTCCCCGCGCCGAGCCTGAGACTCGCGCCATTGAGGAACAGGCTGCCCCCTTCGGCGTCCCCGCCGCCGCCGCCGTTTCCGCCAACTCCACCATTTCCCCCTGCGCCTCCCGCACCGCCATTCCCACCTTTGCCCCCGGCGCCGGCATCGCCGCCGGTGGGCAACAATTGCAGTTGGGCGTTCGCGCCGGCGGAACCACCATCGCCGCCCGCGCCCCCTTGTCCGCCTTGGCCTCCGGCGCCGCCGCCACCGCCAAAGCCTCCTTCGCCGCCGGGCGAGCCGGTCGCGCCGTACGCGGCATTGCTCGACATCAATACGGCCGTCAGCGTCGCGCTACCTCCATTGAGTGATATGCCACCGCCGAACGCGTCACCGCCGTTCCCGCCAACGCCACCAACTCCGGCGTTGCCGCCACGCGCGCCTGCCGCGCCGTTAGCGCCCACCGCACCAGCGCCGCCTTTGCCTCCAACGCCGCCCACAACGCCGACGGCATTATTTGCGCCCGCGCCACCACGCCCGCCTCCGCCGCCATCTCCACCGATTCCGCCACTCCCTCCTGCACCGCCGGTTCCGCCATTGCCCCCGACACCGGCGTTGCCGCCATAAGCAGCATTCGAACTGACAGTCGAACTCGAGACGGAGAGCGATCCAGCCGACAGATACACACCCGCACCAGCGCCGGTGCCGCCATTGCCTCCTGCACCGCCGACACCGCCCTTGCCTCCGATGCCTGCGGCGGCACCAAGCCCTGCGGCTGCGCCGGCGTGCCCTAGTCCACCGCTCCCGACATTCGTACCGAGATCTCCGCCGCCACGACCGCCAGAACCGCCCCGGCCACCATTGCCTCCGGCGCCGCCATCACCGCCGTTGCCGCCGCGACCGGCATCCCCGCCCCGGCCGCCGGCGCCACCGACCGCTTGATTCGTGGTCAACGTCGCGGTCTGCGCAACGACGGTGCCCGACGCCACGAACAGGGCTCCGCCGTATCCATTGCCCCCAGCGCCTCCGACTCCACCATCGGCGCCCACGGCTCCATTGCCGCCGATAGCACCGTTCGCTCCCGCGCCGCCAGCGCCGCCGTCTCCGCCGCCACCGCCGCCGTGCAGTGCGACGCCGCCGCCGATTGCTGGTCCACCGCGTCCGCCGACGCCGCCGATACCTCCCGCGCCACCAGTGCCGCCGAAGCCACCGATGAGCGCGCGCCCGGCGCCCCCCACGCCTGCGGCCCCGCCGGTTCCACCGTAGGCTGAGTTGCTCAAAAGCGTTGTATCACTCAACGTGAGCTGTCCGGCGGCAACATAGATCGCGCCCCCGGAACCATCGCCCCCTTGGCCACCGTTGCCGCCGCGCCCCGCATGGGCATTGGCATTCGAGCCGTTGCCGCCGACGTGCCCCGCGCCGCCGACGCCTCCTGCGCCCCCTTTAGCGCCGGGCGTGGCGGGAGTAGTACCTGCTGCACCGGCGCCGCCCGTGGCGCCATGCGCTCCGTGAGGCGACGAGGTATTTGCCGCGTTGCCTCCAGCGCCGCCGACACCTCCGACGCCGCCGAAGGCATAGTTGTTGTTAAAGCTGCTGTGCAGGATGCTCAACGATCCTGCCGCGAGATAGAGCGCGCCGCCGCTGGCGCGTCCTCCGGCACCGCCGACATTCCCTACCGCGCCAATCCCGCCTGCGCCCCCCACCGCGCCGGTCGTACCCCAGGCGTGATTGCTATTCAGGCTGACATGGCTAAGGGTGACCTGTCCGCCATCAACGAGTAGCCCGCCCCCCAGCGCCGCCGTGCCGGCCACGGCGCCTGCGGTAAAGGCATTCCCTCCTTGGACCGTCAGATTCTTGAGCGTCACGGCGACGCCCGCCGTTGGCGCACTGATAATCTGCAAGATGCGATCATTCCACGAATCGCCACCGCTGATGATCGTGGTCGATTGCCCGGCCCCGGCCAGGATAAACGTTTTCGTCGCCGACCCGGCGTTTTGAATCAGCAGGTTGCCGTCCGCGCTGTCGGTGAGCGCGTAGGTGCCGGCCGCCAGGTTGATCGTGTTCGAGGTATCGGCGTTGGCGTCAGCCTGCACAAGCGCCGCGCGAAGACTGCCGGCCGCGCCATCGGCGACGCCCGGCGTCACGTTGAAGACCGCGAGCAGACGTCGACTCTCGAGCGGTTCGACGCACAGTTTACGTAGCGCTACTCGACGGGGCAAAGGACGACGCGAAGCCGATTGGTTTTCACGAGCCCAGGGCATAATTCGACAATCGCAGAGTAATGTTTCGCGGCCCCCGTGAAACAAATGCCTCGCCTGGCCATCTCAGCTTCCTTCTCGCAGTCGTCAAGGATCGGCGGCATGCCATCGCCGCCCGGTCCGATCCTAGGTGGGAAATCACATCGCGCCAAGAAAAATGAGCGAGACGCCGGTCACGTTCGAATCAAGTGCTCTAAGGCAGGGTCGATTCCAGGTCGCCTGCGCTGCCTTCCGTGCCGATGGAGCTCAATGACTACAAATGCTTAATGCCGTCGCCGCTAGCAGGCATGCTGCCCAGGTGCGTGGTAGAATCAGCCGCACCGCTTCCCCGTATTATCCCGCCGCGAAATTTAACCCGCCCGGCAGCGTGTCGCGAAACTCGCAAACGGCAATTTCATCCCACGCCCGCCACGGAATTGACCCGCCGCCCCTTCGTTCTTGGAGACTCTCGCATGCGATCGAGAATGCTTCGCAGCTCGAACTCCCTGTTGGCTGCTTGTCCCGATCTGCGGGGCCAGGCAAGTGCATGCCGGATCGCCCTCTGGTTGATCACCGCGATTGTCATGTTCGGCAGCGTTCGGACCGCATTCGGCGAAACAAATTGGCCCGGCTGGGGCGGTCCCACAGGCACCCATCACACTTCCGAAACCGGACTGCCCCTGAATTGGAGCGATGACGACATCATCTGGAAGACGCCCCTCGTAGGCGAGGGGCAGTCGAGCCCGGCCATCTGGGGCGACCAGATTTTTCTCACCACCGCGCCCGAGGACGGACATCGCCGGGTCGTCATGGCGCTTGATCGGCGTGATGGCCAGATCCTTTGGGAGCAGACGGCCTGGACCGGCGAGCCGGAAGAAACGCACCGCATGAATGGCTGGGCCTCGGCCACGTGCGCCACGAATGGCAAAGTGGTTATCGCCTTTTTCGGCCGCGGCGGCCTGCACGGCTATTCGCTCGATGGAAAGCATCTCTGGTCGCGCGACTTGGGACAGTTCGACGGCCCCTGGGGCACGGCCGCTAGCCCCGTGTTTTACGGCGACACAGTCATACAGAACTGTGACAGCGAGTCGAAAGAGTCATCGATCGCGGCCTTCGATTCGCGCACTGGCGAAACCATTTGGAACACGCCGCGCGAAGCGGTGCGCGGCTGGAGCACACCCCTGTTGATTCACACGGCTGGGCGCGACGAGCTCGTGCTCAATGGCGAGAAGGGGGTCCGCGGTTACGATCCCGCCACGGGCCGTGAACTGTGGTTCTGCAAAGGGTTTGCTGGCCGCGGCGAGCCGGTGCCGGCCTTTGCGCACGGCAATTTGTACGTCGTGAATGGCCTGGCCGGGGACGTCTATTCCGTCCGTCCCGGCGGCGACGGCAATGTAACTGAAACGCATCGCGTCTGGCACACGCCGCGCCGCGGCGGCCGCGACCTGCCTTCCCCCGTTGTGATCGGCAACTACATGCTGGCCATCAGCATGCCAGGCATCCTGTTTTGCTACGACTGCCAAACAGGGCAGGAACTGTGGAAGGAACGCCTGGCGGCGAACTATTCGTCGACACCGCTGGTGGCCGAAGGGCACGCCTACTTCCAGAACGACGCCGGCGAAACCGTGGTCGTCGAAGCGGGCGACTCGATCAAGACGGTTGCCAAGAGCAAACTGACATCCGAAGGGGACGAGTTGTTCCGCGCCGCGATCGTTCCCTGCCAGGGAAAGCTACTGATCCGCTCGACCAAGGCGCTGTACTGCGTCGGGGGCAAGACGGCCGAAGGGGCGGAATAGTACGACTGGAAGAATCTTTCAGCAACGGAGCAGTGTCGAAGGGTCTGAAAGCAGTTAGTGCGCCTCTCCGCGAAGTGCATCAAGCCACCGCAGAAAAAACGGTTTTGGGTCAGCCATAACTTTGCGTACCTCGAAAGGTTCTTGTTCGAACCGGATGGCCGGATCGTAATGTTCCGCGATTCTCTGTCGCTGGAGGTCCATTTCAATAATCACTGCGCCGGGTCGACGGTCTGTCACGTGGCGTTCTGCAATCGCCGCTGCTTCAGCACAGCTCACGGCAGAAATCATCAATTCCCATTCAAAAAACTGTTCACCGTCACTCAGAATCGAATTGCAGGAATAGATGGATTTTTGGTTCATTGCTTCCTCATGCCACACAAGAGAGAACCCGCCATAAAACTGGTCGTGGATCGGTCTAATCGGGCAGCGCCGCGCTGGTATGTCCTTCCAAAAGTTCAGCGCTGTTCTGCTCGATCCTCCCAATCAGATCTGGCAGTTCCAATACGGCCGGCAAGATCGAGATCCCCCACCGAAGAGTCAGTAATAAAGCAAACAGTGCCCACCGATAGGGGCTGGGAACACGTTTGCAAACCCAGAATAGAGCTGCAGGAACGCCCACCAGGACAATGAAAATGGCGAGGGCCAGTATCGCGTTCATCACCCCATAATACCCGGTTGGAGGAGTGACCTAAAACGCCGCTCAAGGAGGCGGGCAGTCCATCAGAATGCCTCGTAACTAAGCCGACCCACGACCAATTCCACGGTCGCTATTGTGCGGTCCCCGGGCAGAGTAGAATGCAGCGCCTGGCCGCAGGCCCCTGGGCCAGTCATCACATCACCCACGCATCGTCCATTGCCACGTTTCAGCGAGGTTTCCATGACCGATAAAGACATCAATTACGAAGTTCTGCCGGCCGGCATGGCAATGGACGAGACCGACGTCAACTTGCGGAGCTATTTCAGCCGCATGTCGGACGACCGGTTGCGCGAGTACGACCAACTGTGGACCGATGACGAAGTGATGGCCTGGGACGACAACTTCCGCGACGACGGCAACCTGTTCCTAGTCTGTAGCGAGCGCGACGTCGACATCGAGGAATACCGCCGCGTTCTGGCCGAGCACATTCGCTTCCGCTTCTTCGGCGTGCCCAAATAAGTCGGCAGAGGGCAGCAGGCAGTTTTTGAATTTCGTCAGACAGGCGGCGTGTCGTCTGTTATGGGTGTCGCCGCTGCTGCTCGCGAAAGCAGTTGCAATAGCCGCTCGCGATTTCGTTTGTCCTTTTCTCGTTCGTTCGATCGCCGAGGTGCGCTATGCCGGGGCTTCATCGTCATTTATTGTGCCAAGTCGTCTTACTGTTCGCGCTCTTCGTGCAGGTTGCCGCTGCGCAGGACAGCGGGACAAAGTTCTCGCCGCCGGACGACATCACGTTTCGCACGGCCACGATCTATAGCGAAGGCACGCGCATGGCCGCGGAACTTTTCGCACCGAAAGCACCGGCGACAGAAAAGCTGCCCACGATCGTTCTTTCTCACGGGTGGGGTGGAGTGGCGGCGCAGTTGCGCGGCGATGCCGTGGTCTTCGCTCGCGCAGGCTACCTGGTGCTGACGTTCGACTATCGGGGCTGGGGGACCAGCGATTCGCGCGTAATCCTCACCGGCCCCGCGCCCGCGCGTAACAAAGACCTCCGCTTTAAGGCCGAAGTGCAGGAAGTTCGCGAGGTCGTTGATCCAATCGATCAGACCACGGACCTGGCGAATGCCGTCAGTTGGATCTATGGCGAGCCGCAATGCGATCGCGAACGCCTCGGCCTGTGGGGAAGCAGCTATTCGGGTGGCCACGTCGTCTATGTCGCCGCGCGCGATCCGCGCATCAAAGCCACCGTGAGCCAGGTGCCGGCCTTCGACTCGCGCTTTGTGCTGTTAGGGGACGAAGCGGCTAAGACATTCAGCGAAGCTTCGGCCCGCACCCACGGCGAGCTTGGTTATCCGCCCCCCGGCGCGCGCGTTGTTGGCAATTTGCGCGGCGCGCCGATCCGAGAGAAGCTGATGCAATATGCCGCGGTTGAGGACGCCGCCCGGGCGCCGCACTGCGCTATGCTGTTCATACTGGCCGAAAAAGAAGAACTCTTCGACAATCGGGACCATGGGCTGAAGGCTTACGAGCGGGCCACTGGGCCGAAAAAACTGGTCACGATTCCCAATATCACGCATTACGGCGTCTACACGCAGGCAAAGAAGCAAGCGCAACAAGAAGCGCTCGCCTGGTACGACGAACATCTCAAAGGCGCCAACAAGTAAATTCAGGTAAATCATATGGATAGCGAACTTTCCACGACCCCCGACCCATCCGGAGTGGCCGAAGCGCAAGTCATTCTGAAACCGCGCAAGGCACGACCATTTTTCGGTCGCCATCCGTGGGTTCTCGACTCGGCCGTCGATCATGTCGAAGGGCAACCCGCCGACGGCGCGGTCGTCGATCTGTTGGCCGACAACGGCAAATTCGTCGCCCGAGGTTTGTACAACTCGCAAAGCCGCATTCGCGTCCGGCTCTATTCCTGGTCACCGGCAGATCGGTTGGACGCCAGTTTCTGGCAAACGCGCATCGAGCGCGCCGTCGAGCATCGCCGCCGGCTGGGCTATGACGATAAGAACGGCGCCGCGCGGCTGATCTACAGCGAAGCGGACGGGCTGAGCGGGCTGGTCGTCGATCGATATGGCCCCTACCTCGTTGCTCAAGCGACGGCGCTCGCCATGCAGAAACGGATCGACGAGCTGTTGCCGATCCTGGCCGAGGCCTCGGGCGCGCGCGGCATCGTGGTCCGCGCCGATCGATCGCTGGCACGGCTCGAAGGGCTGACCGTCGACGAGGAGCGCACCTGGGGCGAGTTACCCGACGGCGCGACGTTCATCGCCGAACATGGCATCCGCTACGGCGTCGAGCTGGGGTTGGGCCAAAAGACTGGCTTTTATCTCGATCAGCGCGAGAATCGTAAAGCGGCCGCGGCATACGCGCGCGGCGCGCGGGTGCTCGACCTATTCTGCTACACCGGCGGATTCAGCCTCGCCGCGTCGAAGCTCGGCGGCGCCTCCGAAGTCATCGGCATCGATTCGAGCGAAAAGGCCGTCGCCCTCGCCCGGGCAGGCGCCGAGTTGAACTCGCTCGCCAGCGTCCGTTTCGAGGTTTCCGACGGGTTCGATGCGCTCGATGCCCTGGTCAGTCGGCGCGAACGCTTCGATATGGTCATTCTCGACCCGCCGAAATTCACCCGCACGCGCAAATCGCTCGACGACGCACTGCGAGCCTATCATCGCATCAACCGGCTGGCCGCTTCGCTGTTGCCCCCGGGCGGAATCCTGGTCACGTGCAGTTGCTCGGGCAATGTTATGCGCGAAGACTTCTTGCACATGCTGGCCGGTGTCGCGCAGCAGTTGGGGCGCGAGATCCAGGTCCTCGACCAGCGCGGCGCCGCGCCCGACCATCCCATCAGCGCCACCTGCCTGGAAAGCGAATACTTGAAGTGCTTCATCTGTCGCGTGCTGTAGATCACGACGGCGAACTTTCGCAGGATTTTTCGTCATGGAATTCACACGACTCGGCACGAGCGGGCTGACCGTCTCGCGGTTGTGCCTGGGGACGATGACCTACGGCGCGAAAAGCTGGCGGCCGTGGGTGCTCGAGGAAGAGGAAGGGCGCCCCTTCATTCGCCGCGCCCTCGAGCTGGGAATCAACTTCTTCGACACCGCCGATATGTACTCGCTGGGCGTGAGCGAAGAGATCCTGGGCCGTGCCCTGCGCGATTTCGGACCGGCGCGCGACAAAGTCGTCGTGGCGACCAAAGTCTTCAATGCCATGAGCGACGCTCCGAACGATCGCGGACTCTCACGTAAGCATATCATGCATTCGATCGACGCCAGCTTGCGTCGTCTGGGACGGGATCACGTCGACCTTTATCAAATTCACCGCTTCGATTACGAGGCGCCGATCGAAGAGACGCTCCGTGCGCTGGATGACGTCGTCAAGGCGGGCAAAGCGCTGTACGTCGGCGCTTCATCGATGTTCGCCTGGCAGTTTGCCAAGATGCTGTACATCGCGCGACAGCTTGGCCTGACGCGGTTTGTCGCGATGCAGAACCATTACAATTTGATTTACCGCGAGGAAGAGCGCGAAATGCTGCCGCTCTGCCGTGAAGAGGGGATCGGCGTCATTCCCTGGAGCCCACTCGCGCGCGGCTTTCTGACCGGAAATCGTCGCCCGGAAGATTACGGCGAAACATTACGTGCCAAAACCGACGATTACGGCCACAAGCTGTATTATCGCCCTTCTGATTTCCAGGTAGTCGAGCGGGTAAGCGAGATCGCGGCCCGGCGCGGAATTCCTAATGCGCAAGTTGCGCTGGCCTGGTTGCTCGCCCAGCCGGGCGTCACGGCGCCGATCATCGGCGCCAGCAAAATGCAGCACCTCGAAGACGCCGTGGCGGCGCTGGGCGTAAAGCTCGACGCTGAAGAATTGAAAGCACTCGCCGAGCCTTACCAGCCGCATCCCGTGCTGGGGCACTCGTAAGTATCGTTCCTCCTTAAGTATCCCCGATTCCCGTCGACTCGACAAAACCGGCGATTCATCCGGCGTCGAGTGACGCGGGGTCGAAATCCTTGAGCAAGCTGCGCTCGGCGTCGAGTCGAAAGATTTGCAGGCCATAGCGTCCTTCATGCTCGACCCCCACGACTAACAGTTTGCCGGACGGGTGAAAGCCCATCGTCAACGCGCGCATGTCGGGCGAGCCGATCTTCAAAAGTTCAGAGCGCGTCGGAATATGCCAGAACCGCACGGTGCCGTCATCTCCAAGGCTGATCAAGGTGCGTGAATCGGACGAAAAGCAACATTCGCTGGCGGCCCCCTCGTGCCCGACGAGCTTCGCCAGCGGCCCGGGATTGCGTAAATCGGCCAGGTAAACGATCGACTCCGCTCCGGCCATCGCCAGGTAGCGACCATCCGGCGATGCGGTAATGACCCTGACGCGCTCGGGCAATTGATCGAGCACGAGGACCGGGGGCTCACCGTGCAGTCCATGTAGCAATGGTCGGCGCTCGGGGGTCAGTTCGAACCAGAGATCACCGGCCCAGGTGTGCAGAACAGCTAGATGCCCTACCGTGACCTCCTGGACGACCTTTCCGGACTGTGGATCCAGTACCAGCGCGTTATCGTAAGCGCGGCGCAGAATCAGCCACTGGCCGTCGGCCGAGAACTGCAAGGCCGCGACGCGATTGCCGAAATTGTCGGATATAACGCGTTGCTTCTGGCCGTCGCTGGTCGAGAACAGACGGACCGTGTGGCCATTCTCGAAAACCGCGAATTCGTTGCCGTTCGGGTCGAATGCGCAATAGTAGGCGGGATCCGTGAGGGCCTCGATTTCTTCGATGAGCGTGATTTCCTTACGCCATCGTAAATGTCCCGTGTGCGCATCGACCAAGTCCAATCGCCCGGTCGTCTCGTCCAGCGCCTGGACGACGGCCAGCCAGCGTCCACACGGCGAGAACCTCGTCAAAACCGGCTCGGCGGCCAGCGGCGCATCGCAAAAATCGTAATCCAGCGGCGCTCGCCAGATCTTGATATCTCCATCGACGCCTCCGGAACAGAGCCATCGACCATCCGGTGATGTGTCCACGTCGACCGTCTGCCCCACGTGTCCCAGCAGCCTCCGAATTTTATTGGGCCGGGCCTGCAGCAGATCGTCGACCCGGTACACGTACACCGCGCCGTCTCGGCCTGTAGCCAAAAGCGCGCCGGTCGGCGAATAACGCAGCGAGCGGACTCCGGCGGGAAGATGACCGGAACCGGCCAGCGACCCATCCGAGACGTTACGCAACCGCAATCCTTCTTGCGTATCGATCGACGCCACATACCCCTGTCCCATCGGTACGTAGCAGCGATTGCGAATCGACGTTTGACCATCGTTCCACAGCCGCTGTTCGTCGAGCGTGGCAGGGTCAACCAGGAAGGTCGAGGGAGGATCGAGAAACACCGCCAGCTTTTGATCGGCCGCGACATACGTCAGTTCAACGATCTCGACCGGATGGCCAGGGGCCGCCTGGAGTCCCGTCTCGGATGGCAAGAGCGGTTGGCGGCGGCAGGCTCCGGTGTCGATGTCGACAATCGATAGCACGCCTGTGTCACCCCCGAGCGCGATTTCATGACCGGTCCCGATCCATGCCAAAGCAAAGATGCGCCCCTCGTTGAGAGGCTTGTCGAAAACAACGCTCGCGTCCGATAATTGGTAAACGGCCAGTCGCCCCGTTTCACCCGCCACGGCCAGCAGCGAACCATCGGCTGAGAATTCCAGCGCCGAGACTTCGTCATTGTCCGCGAAGCGTAGTTCACTTTTCTTGGCCCAACCTTCTGTCTCCCACAAGCAAACACGGCCATCTTTGCCCCCCGACGCCACCATGTCACCGGCGGGCGAGAAGCGCACCGAATGCACACCCGTCGGGTGGGCGTGCCGGGTCACGTCGGCGCGATCCGCCTCGGTACGCAGGAAGTCCCACTCCACGCCGCAGCGCAGCGGTGGGCGTGCAATCGTCTGGCATTCGTCCAACAACGCCATCACTTCGCGCCGTCCCGAGCGGTGCAATGCGGCGGCCGCTTGTTGGATATTCGCGGCGTACTCATGCTCGCGCTCCATTGTTTCAGCCACGGCCGCGGCGGCTTCGCTGGCGGCCAACCGCTTGCCAGCCTCGACGCGATCCAATGTCCAGGCGACAACGATCGCGGCCAGCGCCAGGCTCCCCAAAACCGTCGAAAGCAACAGCGCCACGGTCTGCGGTTTTCGCTGCGCGTACTTAACGCCGTGGCGAAGCAGCGAAGCCCGCGACGCTTCGATCGGCTCGTTGCCGAGGAATCGGTCCAGGTCGGCCGCGAGCGCCTGCGCCGACCCATAGCGGTCGCCCAGCGATTTCTCCAGGCACTTGAGAACAATCGTTTCCAAGTCACTCGGCACGTCAGGTCGAATACTGCGTATCGCTCTCGGCTCGTTGTTCACAATCATCTGGCGCGTCTGGTCCGCGGTCTCGCCTTCGAACGGCCGCCGCCCGGTGATCAGCTCATAAAGAATTACGCCCAGCGAAAAAACGTCCGAGGGTTCTTTGACGTCTTCCATCTTGCCGGCCGCTTGCTCGGGCGACATGTAGAACTCGGTGCCGAACGCGGTGCCTGTGTGAGTGACGAACGAAGCCTCGGCCCCTCTTGTCCGGGCCGCCAGGCCAAAGTCGGTCACCACCGGCTCGTAGCCGAATTCCGGCTCGCCATCGCGCGGCCGCAGGAGGATATTGCTCGGTTTCAGATCGCGGTGCAGCACGCCGTGCGCGTGCGCGGCCTGTACGCTTTTGGCAACGCGACTCATGATGCCCGCGGCCAGCCGGCACGGTGCGCGGCCATGCCCGTGCAGCCACTGCGCGAGGGTCGGACCGTGGATCAGTTCCAACGCGATATAGCAACCAACATCGAAGTCGCCTGAATCGTAAATTTCGACGATGCCTGGATGATGCAGCGAAGCCATTGTCCGCGGCTCGTCGACGAAGCGTCGGCTGGCCTCGGGGTCCATCAGCACGCTGGGCCACGCGAGCTTCAGCGCCACCACCCTGGTCAAATGCGTGTCGAACGCGCGGAACACGGCGCCAAAGCCCCCCGTTCCCAGCAACGCCTCGAGCCGGTAACGGCCGATCGTGCGCGGAGGATCGAGCAATTCAGGCAACCCACACGCGACCGCATCGCGCCGGTGGACGTCGCGCGCCAATTGGCTCAGCCAGATCAACAAGCGCAGCGCCTCGGCCGCGTCCCCTTCGTCCGGAGATGAGTCGTCAGGCTGTCGGCTTACCATCGGCAAAGAATCGGTCGCCAAGCCGCGCAATTGCCCGGTCGTACGACTTGCGGATCGCGTCGGGCGCAAAGCCGGTCAACGCCGCGATCTGGGGATAGGAAAGGGTTTTGAAGAGCCGCAGCTTGATGATGAATCGCTCGTCGACGCGTAGCAATTCGTACAGCTCGGCGATGCGCGCAACGTTTTGTTTCCATTCCAGCGCGTCGTCCGGCGTTGCCCGATGGGGCGCCGCTTCCACACGCTGGCAAATATTTCGCCATAACTTTTCGTATAGCGGACGGTTGTTTCGGCAGCGATGATTTCGTGCGCATTCCAGCCGCCGATTGCGCAAAATCGTTCGCGCCCAGCGGCGAAAGGCCGTGAACGACAATCGATCGAAACGGCCGAAATGCTCGCGCGCCGTGACCAGTGTGTCTTGAATTAAATCGGACCGGCCGCGTGAAGCACTCACGGCAAACCCATTTCGCTGCGCGCGAAACTCATCCCACAGCGATGCGGACAGCGCTTCGATCAGCAAGTCCAGCGCCTTCTCGCAGCCGGCTTGCGCCGCAACGACCAGTGCGTCTAAACTTTCGCAGGACTCTACCGCCACGGAAAAACCGGCGTTCATCGCGAGCCCCCTCGACAATCCTCCGACGTCATGCTCCGACATGACGCAATCGGCTGACCTGCCCCGATCAGCCGACGCGGAGAGCGATTTTAGGATCGCTGAAAGGCCGTCTGGTGTCAACGTAACACTTTATAACGTTCCCGAAATCATTAAATATGCATATTTAGCGATATATGAAGAAGTGTTAACCACCCATGAGGTCGTGCGTCGCCACATTCTCCATCTGGGACATGGGAGTTACCGCAGGACATCCATCGCCTGGCAGCGCTTGCTTAGAGCCGGTTTCAAAACCTACGTAGACAGATAGTGATGCAGGCTAAGAGGATAAAGGCTTGGTAGACGTTGCTGTAGTATTCGTAGCGGACGACGAGTCTGCGGAAGTTGTGCAGCCAGGCGATGGTGCGTTCGATCTTCCAGCGGCGACGATATCGTCGCAGTTTTCGGCCGTCTTGCGTGTTCGGTTTCGTACGACCTCGGCGATGAGGGCAGACCAGGTCCCAGCCCTTAGCCAGCAGGTTGCTTCTCAGCTTGTCACTGTCATAGGCGCGATCGGCGAT